>WFSU01000173.1 GCA_015485845.1 Nitratifractor sp.
AAACTTCCAGAACGAGTTTGACTTTAAACTCACTGCTGAAGTGTCTGCGTTTGGTGCTCATACCTTACCCCTTTTTGGTGTATTTTGTATTTTAGCATTTTTTTGGTTGTCTTATTTATTGGGGTATTATATTAAATACTTGTGATTTAATATCCTGTTAATATCTTCATCAACTCCACTCATAATTTCTTTTATGCAGCTCATTTTCCCCTCCTTAAAACGTTAGTTAGTACGGAAACCACCAAACTCTTGTCTTATCATTGCTTGTTTCATAATTAACATGCTTAATATTGCAATATTTTTCTATACCGTAAGTAGATAAGCTTATTCCGTTTCCACTTGCCTTGATGCTTCCCCAAGGAGCCTCAGGATATGCCACGTTGATATCATTAATCCACACCATTCCAACTTGTAGTTTTTGTGAAATTGTCTTAGCTTTTGTTGAGTCCTTAGACCATATTGATGCACCCAACCCATATTGAGTATCATTCGCCATTTGAATGACCTCACTTAATGTAGAATATTTAATAATAGGCAATACCGGCCCAAATAACTCCTCGTGCATAAGTGTCATCGTAGAATTAATATTGGCTAAAATAGTGGGCTGGATATAATTATCCTCTCTTTTCCCCCCTGAAACCAAGGACGCCCCTTTCTCTACTGCATCTCGAATAAAAGATTCAATTTTTATTATTTCATTTTCATTAATAATCGGGCCTATATCAATTCCTAACCGCAATTCTTCAGTTTTTTCTTTCACTGTTTTTACAAAATCATCATATATTTGCTCATGGACAAATATTCTTTTTGCTCCTACGCAGACTTGTCCAGCATTACAATATGCTCCCCAAACAATACCATTTGCTGCTAGCTCCAAATCAGCATCACTGCAAACAATTGCAGCATCATTACCACTTAATTCTAGATTAACTTTTTTAAAATTTTCTGCACATTTAATATTGATTTGCTTCCCCACTTTATGACTTCCTGTAAAAGCAATCATGTCGATATCTTTATTCTCCACAATAAGCTTCCCAATTTCACCATTTCCTGTCACAACGTTTAAAACGCCTTTTGGGAGTCCGGCTTCATCAAAAATCTTAGCGATCTCAATGCCAACAAGTGTTGAATATTCAGAGGGCTTAAATACAACTGTATTGCCTGCGATAAGTGCTGATCCTATTGCCCACAACGGCAATTCCAAGGGATAATTCCATGGCTGAATAATACCAATGACACCTACTGGTTCATATGCAATATAACTCCTTTTTGTTGGCCACAATTCTTCATTAAGTTGTATGTCCTTATTATCCAAAACTTTACTACCAACATTTGCAAAATATCCAAGCATGTCTGAAGATTCAATAACTTCAATATCTGCTTCAGGTAATCTTTTTCCAACTTCATCTACAATTAATTTTTTTAATCGAGTTTCCTTTCCTTCATCTCCATATTCTCTAACAAGAATATCTGAAGCTTTTTGAATAATATTTCCTCTTTTTTCTATAGGCATATTAGCCCAGTCATCTAATGCTTTTTTTGATGAAGTTATTATCTCTGGAATCAATGTCTTGTTGGTCGCATAATATTTTCCAACATAACTTTTATCCTTTGGATTAAGGACGGTAACTATTTCATTACTTTCTTGCCATTCCCCATTCATATAAAATTTACTTACGTTCACTTTGTCTCCTTCTAAATTATTAGTCAAAAAACTTGTCAGGTTCAGAACACCCCTAAACTAAAAACAAAATCTCAAACAATTTTTCAGCAATAAAAAAATACGAGTTCTATTGCTAAAGAAAGCCCCCCTGTCCTCTCCAACACTTTACTTCTGATTCTTTTGTGACATCACAACATCTCTCAATAAAGCTTTAGGGGTCATGTCCTCATAATCCGCCAAAAGTATAACATATTAATCATTGTTTTATAGATTATAGATGCATTACTTTTAAAATATTTTTTCTTGCAAATATTATTGGATATTTTGGGTTGTTTTAGAAACTTCACGAACAATTTATTATGTGTTATTACTTGATTAATTTCCTAGATTTACGCATAGAAATTTCATTCATTCTTTGAATGCCCAAGTTTAAGATGTTTTTTGACTCTAATATTTATTAAATCCAAATTATTTAAGACTATATTTTTTGATGAATGCAACAAAAGAGGCAACCAAAGTAGCACCCGTGGCATATGCAAACTTAGGTATTTTTGTAAAATCAATTTTTACTAAACTTTTTTCTACGCTCACAAAATCATACATCAAATCTAGAATATACACCATAACAAATAACGCAAAAATAGTTATCCCTATTGCATACAAGTCTTTAATTTTTTCATTTTTAATTACGATTTCTTCATCCATGCGATTATTTTCCATTTCAATAAATAATCTCATATTTCTTTCAGGGGTAGTTCTAACAGGTGCAGACCATACAACATCATCATATAAATCATAAATTTTTTTATTTGCAGGATCCCATTTTTCATGTATAGTAAGCAAGGCATTTGCATAAAAAATAGTTAGAAACATTGTATGCATAAAACTCCCATCTGAAAAAACTTGTTTTTCATCACAAATCCATCTAATTGCTTTAAAAGCAGTATGTATTTCAGGCTCAATCAATAAATCATTTGAAGACAACTTTTTTAAAGAGCTAATATTGACATATGAATCAATGACACGAATTGTATCTATATGTGAACCCCACATTCCATCAAATTGATTGTTTTCAAAATATAAGCACGCACCCGTAATTGCGTACATAATATCTTTTAAGTTTTTCTTATACCTTGTATCGCTATTTTGATTACATGTAGAATAGAATATTGATAAGCAATCCAATACTTCTGATGTAGTAAAGTAATCATCCCACCAATAAATACCAATTTCATTTCCTTTCTCATTTATATTTTCAATTTTTTGTTCTTTAATGAATAAAAGATATTTAATAATCTCTAAACTGAGATCCAATAAGTCTTTACTTTTTTTAAATCTTTTTTTAAATCTATCACTTTTTATAATTTTATCTGTAATTCTTTGACTCAACTCTGGAAAATTATTGAAAATAAATACGCTTGTTGAAACAATTTGTGCTAGATCAGCTGCTCCGAATGGGTATTTAACAGTTTTATCCCAATCTAGAAATTTTTCATATAAAAAAACCATTGATTTATAGGATAATTCTTCGTATTCCTTTTTTTTTGAATGGGCGTTAAGAGAAGAGAGTAGAATTGCTCGAATAATAACTGCAGTATCCCATGTAACATTTTCCCAATTTATGTATTCTATACCATCTTCAACATAAATATTTTTTTCATTTACTAACCAGTTGGCAACATTTTTAATTTTTTCATCAATTAATTCTTCTTTATGATTACCCAGAATATCTAATTTTTTTAGTCTCTCCAAAAATATTATGGTTAGTGCAGATTCCCAAAGACTATTGTTACTTTGTGCAAGCACAACATTATTTCCAACTTCTGTCAATAACCATTCTGTTACGGGATAAATATATTTCTTCTCAATAATTTCTTTTAGTGTATTATCAAACTGAGAAAATGGTACCTGTTCTTTTCTCACTTATGCTTTCCTTAAGTTGAGCATTTGTTATGCAATTAAGAGCTCTCGCTGGTTCCATATCTCCCGATATGGAACCCATGCACCACATCAGGCTTGTCAGTCACGTACGTCCATCATCAATCTTCAATCTTCAATATCCAAAATATGCGTAAATCCAAAATACAAACTACCCAAGAGAAGAGCAATAACAGCTATCATTAAATATGTACTCATCTAAAGCTCCTTAATTTTTCGTATATTTTTTCTCAATATCGAAACGATTTTGAGAAAAACAATAACCAATACAACTATACTTATCAACCCGGCATAAAAATAAATACCAGTTTGACCCTCCTGTTCTAATTTGATCGTAGCTCCCGTAATTACAACAAGTAAGCCAACCACCAAACTCATTGCTACTCTAAGCGAATTGAGTATCTCTTTTACTTCATCTATATCTGCCATACGTCATTATACCATAACATTATGTTAACTGATTTTATCGTCACCTACCCCCAACCCGATTCCAATAAGCACGATCGATCCGACGTTTACAACGGGAACAGGAGGGAGTGGTGCAATACCCTACGATTAAGATAAGAATTGCTGGGTTTTGTGGGACTAATGTCCCTGCTCCAGATTTTGATTGACAATAAATGATTTTCAGAAGGTGCGCAATTGCGCACCCTACGCGATGAAAATCGTACCGGTCAAAACTTACTTGACCTCGTACTGCTCCCGACCCATTTGATACAGGTCTCTCCCGTGCGTGTCGTTGATGACGGTAACGGGGAAGTCTTCGACTTCAATGCGGCGGACGGCTTCGGGGCCGAGTTCGGGGTAGGCGATCACTTCGGCTGATTTGATCCGTTTGCCCAGCAGGGCTCCGGCTCCGCCGGTGGCACCGAAGTAGATCCCGTCGTACTCTTTGCACGCGTCGATGACGGCCTGGTTGCGCTTGCCTTTGCCGATCATCCCTTTGGAGCCGTGGGCGAGCATCGTGGGGGAGTAGCTGTCCATCCGGTAGCTCGTGGTAGGGCCTGCACTGCCGATCGGGTCACCCGGCTTGGGTGGAGTGGGACCGACGAAGTAGATCACACTTCCTTCAAGGTCAAAGGGGAGTTCTTCCCCTTTGTCAATCAGGTCTACGAGACGTTTATGCGCCGCGTCACGTGCGGTGTAGAGGACACCACTGAGATAGACGACATCACCGGCATTGAGTTGTCGGGTGTCTTCGCTGGTCAGGGGGGTTGTCAAATGATACGTTGCCATGAAGGACTCCTTAGAGGGTGATGTGCGCGTGGCGTGAGCTGTGGCACTGGATGTTGACCGAGACTGGCAGAGAGGCGATGTGGCAGGGGTTGGACTCGATGTGGACAGCCATGGCGGTTTTGGTGCCGCCCATGCCCATCGCGCCGATTCCGAGGTTGTTGATCTGCTCGAGCATGGTCTGCTCCATTTCGTTCAACTCTTCATCGGGATTTTCGGTACCGATATCGCGGAAGAGCGCGTGCTTGGAGCTGATGACCGCTTTTTCAAACGTCCCGCCGATACCGACACCGACAACGATGGGAGGACAGGGATTGCCTCCGGCATCCGAGACCACTTCACGGACGTACTCAATGATCCCCTCTTTGCCGGCAGCAGGAGGGAAAACCCGGGCGCGGGAGACGTTTTCGCTTCCGCCCCCTTTGGCCGCGTATTCGATCTCGATCTTGTCCCCGGCTACGAGGTCAAAATGGATGATCGCCGGGAGGTTGTAGCCGATGGTATCCTTGAGGTTGGCACGGCTGAAGGGGTGACAGGTGCTCGCACGCAGATAGCCATCTTTGTACCCCTGCTCGGTTCCCATATTGATCGCATCACGCAGGAGACCCCCTTTGATCTTCACCTCTTCGCCGACACGGACGAAGAAGACCGCCAGACCGGTATCCTGGCACAGAGGGCGCTCTTCCGTTTTGGCAATGTTGGCATTGTCGAGAATCTGTTCCAGTACCGCTTTGGCCACGGGGGATTTCTCCACCTCAACGGACGTCTTGAGGGCATTGTACATATCCTCCGGCAAATCGGTACTGCAATGGATAATCAAATCCCGCACCGTTTTGACGACGGTATCAAACTCTATTTCACGCATCTGTCTTTCTCCTTAATCAAAATAATGTTTATCCCGAAGCACATCGATCATGCTCTGTACGGAGCCGACACTTTTGGCAAAGCGCTTCTTCTGGCTTTCACTGAGAGTCACTTCGAAGATCTTCTCCGCTCCATTGGCACCGAGGACAACCGGTACGCCTGAGACAACGTCATGATACCCATATTCTCCATCAAAACAGATTGCACAGGGATGAATTTGTTTGGTATCTTTAAGGATCGCTTCGACCATGAGAGCGGTGGACTTGGCCGGAGCATAATACGCCGAGCCGGTCTTGAGGTAGCCGACGATCTCCGCGCCGCCGTGTTTGGTACGCTCAATCACATCGAGAATCTGCTCTTCGTCAAGCACATCACTCAGCGGAACACCCGCTACAGTCGAAAATTTGGGCAGAGGCACCATGTCGTCTCCGTGCCCACCCATGACCGAAGCGCGAATCTGCCCGGCTCCGTATCCGATCTTTTCGTAAATGAAGTGTGCCATCCGGGCACTATCCAAGATCCCGGCCATCCCCAGCACCCGCTCCCGGGGGAAGCCACTCTCCTTGAGGGCGACATACGTCATCACATCGAGGGGGTTGGAAACCATGATGATGACGGCATCGGAAGCGTACTTCTTGACATCAGCTACGACCTGCATAGTGATGTCGGCGTTAATCATCAACAAATCATCCCGGCTCATCCCCGGTTTGCGCGGGCTACCGGCAGTGATGACGACCACATCCGATCCGGCCAGATCAGAGGCCTCTTCGGCCACGGAGACGATCGTGTGGGTTCGGGCAGCGTTAGCTGCCTGAGACATATCCAGTGCCTTGCCTTTGGCGATCTCGGGGGCACGGTCACGCAAAACAACTTCGTGACACGAGCCCTTCATCGCCAGTGAATACGCCACCGTAGCGCCGACATTTCCGGCTCCAATGATGGCAACTTTTTTTCCTCTACTCATAGTACTCCTTTTGTAAACGAAGCCGTCCAAAACATATTTCAAAGGCCATAGCGTTTCAAATATGTTTTGCGGCAGGGCTTCACAAACCGAGGAGGCCATTCCTCCTCGGTACCTCGGGTTGAACGTCTTAGATAGTGTCGATGATCGCGTTGAGTGTAGCGCTCGGGCGCATGGCCGCTTCGGCCTTGGTATCATCGGGATGGAAGTAGCCTCCGATATCCTGTGCCTTGCCTTCCACGGCAAGAAGCTCAGCGAGGATGGTTTCCTCATTGTCAGTCAGCTCTTTGGCGATACGGGAGAATTTCTCCGAGAGGGCTTCGTCCACCGCCTGCTCACCGAGGGCTTCCGCCCAGTAACGGGCGACATAGTAGTGGCTGGCTTTGTTGTCGGGTTCACCGGCTTTGCGTGAGGGGGCTTTGTTGTTGTCCAAGTACCCTTCGTTGGCTTTGTCCAGTGCTTCAGTCAGGACACCTACTTTGGCATCTTCGCTCTTCTGGTAAATCATCCGAAGTGACTCAGCCAATGCGAGAAATTCCCCGAGGCTGTCCCAGCGCAGATGCCCCTCGGCGAGGAATTGATCGACGTGTTTGGGTGCCGAACCACCTGCACCGGTCTCGAAGAGTCCGCCACCGGCCAGCAGAGGCACGATCGAAAGCATCTTGGCTGACGTACCCAGTTCAAGGATCGGGAAGAGATCGGTCAGATAGTCTCGCAAAGCATTTCCACTGACGGAGATGGTGTCTTTGCCCGCACGTACCCGCTCGAGGGAGTAAGCCATCGCTTCACGGGGTGCCATGATTTTGATAGTGAGCCCAGTAGTATCGTGGTTTTTGAGATACGTTTCGACCTTGGAAATCATGTTGCGATCATGTGCGCGGTTGGTGTCAAGCCAGAAGACAGCCGGATCACCACTGAGGCGTGCTCGCTCGACGGCAAGACGCACCCAGTCACGGATGGGGATGTCTTTGGCACGGCTCATTCGCCAGATGTCCCCCTGCTCTACTTCACTGCTCATCAGGACATTGCCGTCTTCGTCAACCACTTTGACGGTACCGTCAGCCGGGATCTCGAATGTCGTGGGGTGCGAACCGTACTCTTCCGCTTTCTGGGCCATGAGTCCGACGTTGGAAACGCTTCCCATGGTGGTGACATCAAACTGCCCGTTGCGCTTGACATCCTCGATGATCTCATCGTAGGTCGTCGCATAGCTGCGATCAGGGATAACGGCGGCACACTCCTGTGTCTGGCCGTCTTTGTTCCACATTTTACCGCCGTCACGAATAACCGGAGGCATGGAAGCATCAATGATGATGTCGTTGGAGGCGTGGAGGTTGGTGATCCCTTTGTCGCTGTCCACCATGGCGATATTGGGGGCACCCGCTTCGACGACGGCTTTGATGGCCGCGAGAATCTCCTCTTTTTTCTCACAGTTGGCGAGTTTTTTCTCGAGGTCTCCAAGTCCCAGATTGGGATTCACGCCCAGCTTGGCAAACTCATCGGCGTACTTCTCAAACACATCTTTGAAAAACACTTCCACCGCATGACCGAAGATGATCGGATCGGAAACTTTCATCATGGTTGCTTTGAGGTGGATCGACCAGAGAACCCCTTTCTCTTTGGCCTCTTCAATGCTTTTGGCGAGGAAGACACGCAGGGCTTTGGCCGACATGAAGGCAGCATCGAGCACTTCTTTGTCCAATGCGTCGATCTCTTTGAGGAGCTCTACGCCTCCTTCATTTTTGTGAAGTTCGATGCGGACTTTGCCTTCACCTTCCTTAATGATCGACTGCTCATTGCCATAAAAATCACCCTCTTCCATGTACGTCACATAGGTTTTGGCATCCTCAGCAAACGGACGGAGCTTGTGGGGATTGTTTTGGGCAAACTTCTTGACCGCCTTGGCGGCACGACGATCGGAGTTTCCTTCGCGCAGGACGGGGTTGACTGCGGAACCGAGGCACATGTTGTACTTGGCGCGTGTCGCTTTCTCTACGTCACTCTCAGGGTTTTCAGGGAAGTCCGGGATGTCGTACCCCTGCCCCTGAAGCTCAGCGATACACTCTTTGAGCTGTCCAATTGAAGCAGAGATGTTGGGGAGTTTGATGATATTCCCCTCCGGCTGCTTCACCACTTTTCCCAGCTTGGCCAGATTGTCTTCGGCCAGCCCCATGGCAGCCAGCACGCGACCGGCCAATGAAATATCAGACGTTTCGACATTCACGCCTCCGGCCTGGGTAAAGGCATTTACGATGGGAAGTAGCGAGTAAGTCGCCAGTGCGGGTGCTTCGTCGATTTTCGTCCAGATGATCGTTGAACTCATGTCGGCTCTCCTGTGTTGTTTCAAATTTTTGGTACAGAGATTGTATCAAAAGGTGACAACACAGGACGTTAAAAAGAGGAATTGGATGATGAGTTGTCTGGAAGTGTTTCTGAACGATACAGGTGGAGGGTTTCAGCGTGAGAGCGCAACACAAACTTCGGGGGCGTTATGCGCCATGTTCACGTCTAATCCGACATCCGCTTCGCACTTTCGCCATTGCCAGCAAGCATTGGGCTGACGAGCTCCTCACCACCTCATCCAACTTTTTTGACATTTTTACTTTTGCAAACTTGGCAACCGGATTGGTGGTAATTTCCGGAAGCTCGTATGCCTTTGTTCATCGTCCCTTTGCACCCTGCCTTGGTGCACCGCGTATCCCCACAATCGGGGCAATGCCAAACTGTATATCCTTGCGACCCGCAGGCCGGACAGGTGATTCGTGCCATCTTTGACTCCTTTTGTTTTGGATGGTCAAAGTATAGCGAGGGATGTGGACAGAATGTGTCGATAGTTATGAGGTTTACTTTTCTTTTTTTGGAGGAAATGTTTTGATCTTTTCAACCAATAGACATTCAGTCTTCTGCATTAGCTTTGAAGTTTCACTAACATTTGGTACCTCGTTATTACAAAAAGCATTATAAATAACCCCTATAGTTGTCGTCTTGCCTCTTCTGATTCTTCTGGGGCTTTCAATTCTAATATCCCCTGTATGTATGATATGTTTCTTCCAGTTTTGGAATATCTTATCATCCTTCACATCATGCGCAAACTTTACAACCATCTTAAGTTCCATATTGCTCTTATTTGTCGCTTCAATTTGCAAGTATATACGGTATTCATCCTTGAGACGATCAGGTTGCCACCAAAATCCATAAAAACCACCATCTTTTTGCGAAACATAACGCCAATTTGACTCATTGCCTTTATTTAATTCTTCTTTTAAAGCCATATAAAAACCTTGTACCGAATCATAACTCCATTCATTTATAGGTAATTTTTTGTAACTATTAATTCGATTTTCTTTCTCCTGTAAATAATTTTTATAATCATTTAAAATGTCATTTATCATGGAGATTTTGTTAAGCACGGTTAGAAAATCTTTTCGTTTGTAAAGTTTATACCCATCACGTTCAACAGATGAATAGTCACTTTGGTCACCTGTTTTAAAGTAAACTGGCAAGATATTTTTTTCTTCAAAAACTATATTTTTATAGCCATGCTCTTTTATCTCATCATAATATCGTCTTAATTGATCTGAATGATTTTTTGTATTTGTTTTATCCTCAATGATAAAACCATACTTATCATTCACTATACAAAAAACATCAATTTTCTTATATTGGGTATGAACTCTCACAGATGAGTATTTTTCAGGTTTTTCAATCGAATCAAATTTCTCAAACAATGAATCTAAAAGGAGTATACCCACTTGATGCAATTCTTTATTTTTTTCTTTATAGATAGGATCACCCCATAACAGTAACCACGCGATAACAGCATCCTGACTCAACTCACTTGTGGCATAATTAAAAATATTCGGTTTATCCATCTTCAAACTCCTTTCCCACTATTATACCTATCCCCCCTTAGAGAAATTCCGAAAGTAATCGATCAATTTTCCCGGCTCCAGCCGTACGAATTAACCTATCCGCCGTTTCTAAAATCATCTCTTTTTTGCACAGTCCTTCGACCCACTGTGAGGGGATAGCATCGTATCCATAGAGGGCTCCGGCAAGTTGCCCGGTGACGGCACCTACTGTATCGGCATCATTGCCGAGATTGACCGCGCGGAGGATTGCAGTGTCGAAACTCTCAGTATGGTATACGCTCCACAATGCCGCCTCGAGGGTGTCGATCACATAGCCACTACTGCTAATCTGA
Organism: Nitratifractor sp.; assembly: GCA_015485845.1. GTDB lineage: Bacteria > Campylobacterota > Campylobacteria > Campylobacterales > Sulfurovaceae > S017-3. Next base: position 10,864 of record WFSU01000173.1, read on the forward strand.
TCGCGGTGCAAAGTGCGGTATGCTCCTGAGAGGATCGGGTCAAGAGCTGGGTGGAGCGGGACATCATCAAAAAAAGCTCGGGTACGCTCCATCTGCTCATCTGAGAAAAATGCTTCTCGATCCATCCCGTCAAAAAGGCACACAAGCTGGTAGGAAAAATACCGACACGCATCCACAGCAATCGGCGAAGCATGGGTCGTCATGGAGCTCAGTCCGGCATGGATCACCGCCCGCTCTATGTCATCAGAAAAATAGATCACCACCGGCACCAGACGCATCAGAGAGCCGTTGCCTGAAAATTTCTCGTGACGAATATCGGTGTAGGGTTGCCGGGTACGACGAAAGCGAATCAAGGTACGCTGCGTCGTCATCCCAATACCGATGCTCTTGTCCCGACAGGTATGCTCACCCTGCTCCCACCAACGCAGATACCGCTCCAACTGATCGATCGGATCAAAACCTCTGCCGGTGGGTAAATGTGGAGTGTCCTGATTGTCTACTTTCTCCTCCCCCTCTCCGACCAAACTCTCTGCCAAGGCTAATGCCATAGCCGCATCATCCGTCCATTCCCCAGCCCGAAGCTTGAAACGTCCGCCGGCACGGTACCCCTCAACCGGAGCGAAACTCCCCCGTGGCATAAATTCGACCGGTGCGCCCATCGCATCTCCGACTGCAAGCCCAACAAATGTTCCTTTTTGTCGATCTGCTTTCTGTACTGACATGTATGATCCTTTTTGGTGTTGACCTATGGTATCATTCTCTATCGACATAAATTGTCTACAGGAAAAATTATGCACAAAAAAGACGAAGAATACGCCACCATCCATAAAAGTCTACGGCACCTGAGACAAGCCAGTGCCGTCATGCTCCTCAAGTACATGAAGGATCATTACCCGAACATATGGGAGGGGAGCAACAATCAGCAACGCAGCGACGAAAAACGGGTCAAGAGAATCCTGGAGCAACTCATCCGCTTCGGGATTGCATCACGGGAAAAACAGGGTAATAGCTATCTCTACCGATACGAATACCGTGACGCAAAAATGGAACTTCTGCGGCAGCACTACCCCGACTTGCATGCAGACAGGATGATAGAATCAAGTTATTATCATCAAAGAGAAACACAACTCTCCTTGCTCAATAGCACTTCCGAGAGCTACTATATCCGTAGACATGAAGAGAACATCAGTGACAAAGAGCCAATCATTCGTCAGATCGAAAACGCTATCGAGCAACGCAGAAAAATCGTGATGCACTATCGCTATTCGCCTCACACCGTATCGCCACTGAGAATCGCCCTCTTTGACGGGTATTGGTACCTTATTGCCGAGGCAGGGGGAATAAAATCGTACCGTATCCGAGAGATACAAAACCTTCGGATGTTGCCCGAGACTTACCCGCAAACATTTCAAGCAGACCTCAATCTTGATACGTGGCTCAATATCTGGCACTCTCCGGAGAAAACACCCACCACCATCCGCCTCCTGATCGACAAGGCTGTCGCCGAATATTTTTCAGCACGCAACCTCCTTGGTTACAATGAAGCTCCAGCAACCCACAAAACACCCGTAAATGACGGTGTGGAATATGAGCTGGATATCACCCATGCTTGGGAAGTGCTCCCAACACTGATGCAATGGCAATTCTACCTCACTATCCTCGACCAAAAAGGGACAATCGATCTCAAAGGAGCCTACCGCGATATCCTCAATAACGCAAATGCTCGCTACGCTCCATGGACTACTCCTGAGCCAAACTCTTGAGCTCTTTCGTGCGCTGAGTGGTCATCTCGATCCGGCATCCATCGCCGTTGAGCACATCGATCGTGCCGCCGGTGCGACTGTATTCAAATCCGCACTTGGCATTCCGGTATGCGATCCATGCCCGTTGAACCGATCGAAATTTGGTACGTTTGGCCGGGGAGAGAGAGTTTAAGGCATCCTGATAGGGAATGTTGAGCTGGGTATCGAGACGTGTAAGCTCCCGGTGGTTGCGTGTGTTCTATGACGCTGAAATATACCGCACCTCAAACGTTGCTGTTAGACCTCTTTTTCCCTCGATTGCTAATCTGCTGCAAAACTCTTCAGAATATCATGTACACTGACCACCAAAGTTCCAACAAATATTACGATAACGATTGCGTACAAAAAATCCATATTATAAGTCCTCCAGTTTTTTGATTTTCTTCAAACCAGTCTTGTTAAGTATTATCACCAAAACTGCCGCTACAAAAATAGACACAACATCCAAAATCAATAGTGTCTTGTCTGCAGTTGCATAATGATTGACAAACCAACTAACCAGCCCCATTATAGCAGCTACTGCCACTCCAATCCAAAATTTAATCCAACTGATCTCTTCTCTTTCTTTGTCAATTTTTCCCATGCCATATTATACCATAAATGCGATCGCGCCATTCTCAGCTCGCCACCAACGCCTCTTCAGGATAGACCCCCAGCTCGCGGGCTTCGACGAGGAACCCCTCCCCTACCCGGATTTTGGACTCGATGACAATATCGGCGAGTTTGCTTTTGATGTGGAGTTCGAGGGGGCGGCGACCGGGGTGTTTTTCGGCGAGGCAGAAAAGCTCTTCGGCGATCTTGGGGTCGGGCATGAGATCGAGGGCGATGATCAAAGGGGGCTGTTCGGGCTCGGGGGTGTGGTGCTCTTCTTTTTTGATCTTGACCTTCTCTTTGCGGGCATCTTTGAGGGATTCGATTTTGAGGATATTCATTCGGGTAAACTCCCCGTCTCGACCAATCTTGACCTTAAACGCGATCGGTTTGGTCATGTCAAAATCTTCTTCAAGCTCTTTGAGCCGGTTTTCAAACAGCATCAACTCGATGTTGCCGTGCAAATCCATGATGTTGGCGATGCCGAATTTGTTCCCTTTTTTACTGATCTTGTGGGTGATCTCCTCGATCCGCCCGATGAGGAGCGCCTGTGAGCCGTCGGCCAGATCATCGATCTCGGAGCTGAGGGTGTAGTTGATCTTGGAGAGCTCTTCCCGATAGCGGTCGAGCGGGTGGCCGGAGACGTAAAAACCGAGCGATTCTTTTTCAAACTCCAGTATCTGCATCGGCTCGTACTCGTCCATTTTGGTCAACTCCACCTCAACACTTGTCATCTCTTCTCCGCCGCCGAAGAGTGAGCCAACCGCCATCTTTTTCGCCTCGCCTGCCTTTTTGGCCGCATCGACGATCTCTTCGATCTGCACCAGCATCGCCTGGCGTGAATACTCGAAGCTGTCAAAAGCACCGGCTTTGATGAGAGCTTCGACCACCTTTTTGTTGACTTTGCTCGCATCGATCCGGGAGACGAAATCGCTCAGGCTGGTGAAGCTTCCCTCCTCCCGTGCTTCGAGAATCGACCGGATCGCAATGTCCCCGGCTCCTTTGACCGCACCGAGTCCGAAAATGACCGACTCTTTGCCATCAATATTGTCGGCGATAAACTCCAAATCGGATCGGTTGATATCGGGGGGGAGGAGCTGGATATCCATGTGTCCGAGTTCATCGACGTACTTGACCACTTTGTCAGTATTGTTCTTCTCCAGTGTCAGGATCGCCGCCATGAATTCGGTGGGGTAGTAGTATTTGAGGTACGAGGTGTAGAAGGTGACCATCGCGTAAGCGGCCGAATGGGATTTGTTGAATCCGTATCCGGCAAACTTGACGATCAAGTCGAAGAGCTCTTCAGCCTTGAAGCGATCGAAGCCCTTCTTCGCTGCCCCTTCGGCAAACTCATCTTTGAGCTTGTCCATCTCCTCCTTGATCTTCTTACCCATCGCCCGGCGTACGAGATCCGCCCCGCCGAGGCTGAAGCCCCCGATGGTCTGGACGATCTGCATGACCTGCTCCTGATAGACGATGACACCATAAGTAGGTTTGAGGATCGGTTCGAGCTCAGGGAACATGTAGGTGATCTCCGCCCGGCCGTGCTTCCGCTCGACAAAGTCATCCAGCATCCCCGACTCCATCGGACCCGGGCGATAGAGGGCAAGCATCGCGATGACATCTTCGAACCCGTCAGGTTTGAGCTTTTTGGCCAGGTCACGCATCCCGGTTGATTCGATCTGAAACAGTCCGAGGGTCTCCCCGGTACCGATATATTCATAGACTTTGGGATCGTTGATGTCCTCTTCGACAAAGTTGATCCGTTTGCCGTGGCGTTTCTCGACGAGTTGGAGGGCTTCTTCGATGACGGTGAGGGTCTTGAGGCCGAGAAAGTCAAATTTGATGAGATCGACATCCTCGACGTACTTGCCGCTGTATTGCGTCGCCAGTGTATCCATCCCGGAGGGTTTGAAGAGGGGTGTTTTTTGCCAGAGGGGTTCGTTGGAGATGACGACACCGGCGGCATGGGTGCCGGCGTTGCGGTTGAGCCCTTCGAGCGCTTTGGCAAATTTCCAAACACGCGCCGCTTGCGGATCGCTCTCGATAAGCTCTTTGATTTTGGGCTCTTTTTCGTACGACTCTTCCAAGTCGATCCCCAGTTCGTCAGGGATCAGTTTGGCAAAGGCATCGGCCTTGGAGTACGGCATATCGAGTACCCGTGCGACATCGCGGATCACCCCTTTGGCAAGGAGTTTACCGAAGGTGATAATCTGCGCGACGTTGACCCGGCCGTATTTGTCCACCACATAGTCGAGGATCTCCTGCCGACGCGCCTGGCAAAAGTCCATATCGATATCCGGCATGCTCACCCGCTCGGGGTTAAGAAATCGCTCAAACAGCAGTCCATAAGGCATCGGATCGATGTCGGTAATCCGCAGCGAATACGCCACCAGCGACCCGGCCGCCGATCCACGGCCTGGTCCAACCGGTATCCCCATTTGCTTGGCGACATCGACGAAATCCCATACGATGAGCATGTACCCGGGGAATTTCATCGAATTGATGATCTCGATCTCCACTTCGAGGCGCTCCCGGTACTCATCATGCTTCTCTTCCGGGACGATCTTGAGGCGCTCTTTGAGTCCTTCACGTGCTTCGTGCATGAAAAGAACTTTGTCGTTCTCCAGCGAATATTCGACATCGGGCTCCGGCAACGTTAATCCCACCGCTTCGGCACGTTCACGGGCAAACTTGAAGTTCGGCGGTGTGGGGTTGCCCAGTTTGATCTCAAGGTTGCATTTCTCGACGATCTCCTGCGTGTTTTCCAACGCTTCGGGAATGTCGGCAAAGAGCCGTGCCATCTCTACGGGAGACTTGACATAAAACTCCCGTACCGAGTGGCGCAGCCGATCGGGGTCGTCGTAGAGTTTGTTCATCGCGATGCACATGAACGCCTCATGCGCCTCCCCGTCATCCTGCTCGCTGTAGTGGGTATCGTTGGTTGCGACAATTTTGATCCCAGTCTCTTGCGAAAGGCGAATGACATCCTTGTCGATCCGCTGCTGATCCCCGATCCCATGCCGCATCATCTCGAGGTAAAAATCCTCCCCGAAAAGTTCCTTGTATCGCAGCGCCACCTCTTTGGCCTCTTCGTACCCTTTGGCACCATTTTTGAGGTTACGTTCCGAGAGGTTGAGGTTCCAGTTGATCTCCCCCTGCAAACACGCCGAAGAGCACACCAGCCCCTCAGCGTGGTCTTTGAGGAGGTTCCAATTGATCCGGGGGTAGTAGTAAAAGCCGTCAATGTAGGCTTTTGAGCTGAGCAGCATGAGGTTCTTGTACCCGACGTCGTTCTTGGCATACAGGCACAAGTGATAGCGCTGCCGGACACTCTTGTCCCCGATATCCTCCTGATTGTGCAGATACGCCTCCATCCCAATGATCGGCTTGATCCCCTCTTTGCGCATGGTATTGTAGAAATCAATCGCCCCAAACATATTGCCATGATCGGTCATGGCTACCGAGTCCATCCCGAGCTCTTTGACCTTCTTGGCGAGTGTTTTGATCTTGTTGGCTCCGTCGAGTAGCGAGTACTCGGTGTGGAGGTGGAGGTGGGTGAATTTGGGGGTGTCGGACATAGGTACCTCGGATTTTTTCTTTGAATATAGCAGAAGAGTTCTTGTGTTTTCTTTTGAGACCGTCTATCTCCTCCAGATGAACCCGAAGTCAAAGTCGATTCGGCATTCCCGTGTCTCAAAGGTATAGTGCTCTTCCGAAAAATCCCCGATTTTTTCATAGCGGTGGTCAATCAGCTCATAGAGTTTGGCCTTTTTATGATCCGGATAGACGAGGATATAATAGCGCACCCCTTCGCGCTGATAGAGGTCGAATTTGAGGATTTCATCCCGTTTGGCCGTCGAACGGGAGATAACTTCGAAGATGATCTCGGGTGCCTGCACCAACCGATCCTCCGGCTCATAGCAAAATACCATACCATCGGGTCGCACGACTGTATCATCGGAGAATTCTACGTCCATTTCGATCGCCGCATGACAGGTGCTGCACGTATCGAGCCGCTCATCCAGCTGCCGAAAAATCCTGCCGGAGACATACTGATGTCCATACATCGGAGAGGGCGCCATCGCAAAGGCATCCCCCCCGATAAGCTCCCAGTCCCCTTCCCACTGACGATAGTCTTGTACTGTGTATTTTTCTTCGTAGGCCAGATTACCCATATTGTCCTCCGTCAGCATTGGATTCGTGATAAAGTATTATAGCATAGTTTCGCATGAGTGACTCGTGATCGGGAGCGCAACTTCAGTTGGTATTTGTAATATCTCTGCTCTATTCAACAACTCTCTTTAAATTGTATGTTGTATCTTATAATAGTAAATATCTCCTCAGTCGCGCCACCCCCTCCCCCATATGTGCAATCTCCCGCGTGTAGGAGAAGCGGAGGTCGTGAGAGGTGCCGTTGCTGCCAAAGTCGATGCCGGGTGTTACGGCAACGTGGGTATCTCGCAGGAGGGTTTCGGCAAACGCAGACGAGTCGTCGGTGTAAGCGGAGACATCTGCCCAGAGGTAGAAGGCTCCATCGGGGCGGGCATCGATGGGGAAAATGGGCGCAAGAGCCTCGTAGAGGTAGTCGCGCCGCTTGCGGAAGGTCTCGCGGACATGAGCAAGGTAGTCGTAGTCGAAGGCTTCGAGGGCAGCGTACTGGCTGAGGGTTGGGGCAGAGATGTAGAGGTTTTGGGCGATGATCTCGGCGGGACGGACGAGAGGTTCAGGGAGGATCATCCAGCCCAAGCGCAGGCCGGGCATGGTGAAGTATTTGGAAAAGCCGTTGATGACGATGGCGGTGTCGGAAAACTGAGTGGCACTGGCTGCCGGCTCACTGTACACCAACCCATGATAGAGCTCATCGGAGATCAACGTGATCCTCTCAGCCTCGCAATACTCGGCGATGACTCCCAGTGCTTTGGGAGTGTAAATCGTTCCGGTAGGGTTGGCAGGCGAGGAGATATGCAGCACATCGATGTGGGTACTCTGCAACTGCTCGGGTGTGAGCTGATATCCTTCTTCAGAGCCGACCGGGAAAAAGTGAGGTGTGACATCCACCATGTGGGCAAAGTTTTTGTAGCATGGATAGGAGGGGTCGGGGAGTCCGAGGGTGCTGCCTTGATCGAGGGTCAGGAGGTAGGCGATGAGAAAAGCTGTGCTCGTCCCGGGTACGATCAGGATACGCCCCGGATCGATTTCAACGTCGTAGTCCCGCCGGTAATGCTCGGAAATCTTCTGACGCAGGGAGAGAAGTCCCAGTGTCTCGGTATAGGCAAACCGGTGATCGTCGATTGCCTCATGCAGCGCCGCGATCACCCGTGGTGAAGGGGGTAGATCGGGCTGGCCGATTTCGAAATGGATCGTGTCATCGTACCGTTGTGCCTCACGGACAACATCCATGACACGAAAGGGCTGAAGCTTGTCGGTACGCACATCCGGCTCCTACAAAATCTGCTTGCCGTTGATCCGAAGATGGCCGTGATCGAACGTTAGATCGAAGATCGCCTTGTCCCCTTCGTAACGGACGAAAATCATCGCCATGATCCGTATCTGTGTCGAAACGTGCGTCAGCAACTGCTGAAAATCACGTTTTTTCAATACCCAGCGACCGGAGAGATCGAGATAGCCAAGCATCATCATGGGTGCCGTGGAACGTCGGACATCAATCATATTGGGTTTGAACCGGGCTTTCAGCCGCAGCTCGGTGGGGGCGTATGTTTCTTTTTGTTTACCACTCATCAGCGTCACCCCGCCGATCCTGAGCGGCGCGATCGCCGCCTGTGCTCCGGTATGAATCACATGACCCACTACTTCTTCAAAATACCATCGCTCATCTTTGCTGCTGTTGGTCTCTGTGCGCAATCGCTCCGGCAACGCAATCAGCGCCGGGAAGGGGTTGTAGAGATGATCCATCGCCAAGGCGTAGTTCACGCCATCAGCATTCACTTTGAGAGAGGCGGCACCTTTATTGTGTATCTCCAGGTGCATCGCTCCGGCCGAAGAGCGGTCTTGATACGCCAGTGTTTTGCCGAGTGTCACGGCAACACGGGTCGAGAGTGCCTTGGCTTCGTATATCGTCCAGGTCTTTGGTTCCTCCGCACGACCGGCGATCCGATCGACAGACAATGCATACCCGCTGTTTGTCCCACTCGAAGCCAATTGACCCATCAGCTTACGTCCCTGCTGTTGGGTAGCGTTGCGGTCGGGGAGAGGACGCAGCATCAGCCTCTCCAGCTTCTGGAGCAGTGTGACATTGATATCCTTTGCCCATGCTTTAAAGCGGGGGGTGTCGATTCGAAGCGATTGTTGAGCCTTCGGAGATCGATGCTCCAGCCGGAGAGTATTGGCTCCAAGTGTCACATCGCTGGCTGCCTTGTGCCCTTTTACCGTTGCCTGTTGTTTGAGACGTATTTTATCTATGACGATCCGATCCCCGCCCTGAGACAATGTGAGTGTTGGGAGTGTACATTGGAGCGTCCCGTCGTAACTGTGTCGGGCATCCAGATCACATTCAAACTTCACAAAATCAACTTGACTTTTTGTACCGGTACCAGTCTGATGTTCCAGTTGAAACGTACTGCCGATCAGATGCAGCGCCGTATCGTAACGGTTGTCGGGGTTGGATCGCTGAAGGGTTGCCATCCAGTCCTGAACGTGCAGATGGGTTGTTTCATTTCTTTCTCGGAAATGAGCATCAATTGGCTTGAGGCGCACCTGTCTCAGGCGATCATTCGAACCAAATGTCAAGAAAAAACTCAACCCCCTGGCCTCCAGAAACTTCAACACAGAAGGCGAAGTACGGTTCCCATCCCGACCAAACCAGACCACCTGTACACTCTCCGGTCGCTGGGCAAGATAACGGTGCCAGTCGACATCGACCATCACGCGAGCTCCCCGTAGCGCATCCAGCATCTCCGTCGGTACAGGCGATGCCGATGCAGCATACGCCCAGCTTCCCGTAAGGGATCGGAGGAGCGTTTCGGGATGGGTGATGTGGAGAAGATATCGGGAGGACTTAGAGGTATCACTCTGTTTTTTCACAGAAAACCCCAGCTGATTCAGGGAGACAATCTCCTGGATCAGTTGAGCTCTCCGCTCTTCTGTCTCAGTTGCATTTGCAAGAGACAGGATCGCGAAAATCAGAAAGAAGACTCGAATATGTTTTGGCATCAGAGTACTTAGTTTAGCAAAACGTGGAGAGGGTGCCGTTGCGGACTGCCTCGTAACTCTCCTGCCCTACCAACTGCCGCACAATTTCCAATCCAAAGCAGATAGCGGTACCCGGCCCCTGAGAGGTGATGACCTTGCCATCGATAACGACTTTTTCATCGGCAATACGATCGGCAGGTCGGATCTGCTCTTCGACGCTCGGGTAGCAGGTGTAACGGGGGCTCAAAACACCGGCTACATGGAGAGCATAGGGGGCAGCACACATGGCCGCCACCCATTTACCCTGTTCGGCAAAGGATTTGATGATCGATTGTGCCAGCGGGTTTTCTGCCAGACGGTTTGTCCCACCCCATCCACCGGGAAGGACCACGATGTCGTACTCAGAAACAACAACATTTTTCAAAGAGATATTCGCCTGGATCGTGATGCCATTGGCTCCGGTCACTAAGTCATTTTCAAATTCACCAGGAAGATACGCCGAATGAACTTCGACCCCACCCCGACGCAAGATATCAATAATCGACGTCGCCTCGATCTCCTCAAAACCTTCTGCCAATGGAACCAATGCCCGTGCCATTACAACCTCCTGATTCACTTCGCTTTTTCGAGATATTTCCCCTCGACCGTATCGACTTTGATCATTTCCCCCTCGAGGATATGGAAAGGGACTTGCACGACTGCACCGCTTTCGAGGGTGGCTGGTTTTTTGCCTCCCTGTGAGTCGCCTTTGAAGTTGGGTGGTGTCTCGACAATCTTGAGGACAACCGTTTGAGGGATCTCGACTGAGATTGCCTTGCCGTTGTGAAACAAGATATCAGCATTCATCCCATCGATCATGAAATCAAATGTATCTTTGCCAACTTGTTCATGCGTCAGACCAATTTGATCAAACGTCTCTGTATCCATAAACTGCAAAAACTCACCGTCGTCATAGAGGTATTGCATGGTCTTTTGTTCCAGTTCAGGCACCTCGAATTTATCTCCGGCATGCACCGTCTTTTCAATCACTTTTCCCGATGAGAGGTTTTTGATTTTCATCCGAACAAACGCTGCGCCTTTTCCCGGTTTGACGTGCTGAAATTCGGTGACCTTGTAAGGGTTACCGTCCAATTCAAGCCGCTTACCTTTTTTGATATCTCCCATACCAATGGTTGCCATGTATACTCCTGCTTAAAAGATAAATGATTATACCCACAAGGGGATAAAAAAGCCAAATTGATTGTAGTGATTGGTAAGTCGTGATTGGTAATTGGCGATGGGGACGCGACTTCAGTCGCGTTTGGTTTTAAAATATCCTGATTAGAGCGCGGCCGTACGGACACTGATGCAGGCATCAAGTTCGGAGAGTTCAGTGATGAGCTCTTCGGAGACTTCATCATCGACACGGACGACGGCCAATGCCTGTCCTTTTCCGTCGCGTCCGAGGCGGAAATCGGAGATATTGATATTATGCTCGGCGATGATACGCCCCACGCCTCCAATGACGCCGGGCTGGTCATCATTTTTGAAGAGGATCAGGCGACCTTTGGGCTCGAGATCAAGCGTGTAGCCGTCGATATCGACAATCCGCTGCTGCGAAGACTCAAACACCGTACTGCTGATCTTGAGGACATTGCCATTCTGGGTCGAGAGGCGGACGGTCAAAAGGTTTTTCAATCCGCTGGTGTTGGGAAGTTGCTCTTTGAGCACATCCAGATCATGCTCTTTGGCAATGTACTCGGCGTTGACATAGTTGACCTCATCCTCATCAAGAGTAGCACTCAACGCGCCAACGAGGACAAAAGTGGCCAGTGAGTCCACGTAGTCCGAAATCGGCCCTTCGGTACTGACTTTGATCGATTTCATACCACTGTGGGTCAACTGCCCACCCATGTAGCCGATCTTTTGTGCCATTTCAAGGTAGGGACGGACGAAATCAGGGAGTTCGTTCTCCTTGATCGGCAGGTTCAGGGCATTGGGGTACGAGATCCCTTTGGCTGCTGCGATGGCGTTTTCGGCCGATTGGATCGCAATATTCTGCTGCGACTCACGGGTGTTGGCTCCCAGATGCGGCGTGACGGTGATATTGTCCAGATCCAACAAGGGGTTATCCGTCGCCGGCTCCTTGTCGAACACATCGATCCCGGCCATGGCTACCTTACCGCTTTTGAGGGCTTCGTAAAGATCGGCTTCATTGTAGAGACCGCCACGGGCAACGTTGATCAAAATAACCCCATCTTTCATCTGAGCGATCTCTTTGGCAGTGATCATGTTGATCGTTTCCTGATTTTTCGGGGTGTGAATCGTGATGATGTCACAGGCGAGGATCTCGTCGAAGTTGGTCGTATAAGCGATGTCAAGGTCGGTAGCTTTGGTTGGGTCAATGTACGGGTCATACGTAATCACATCCATTTCGAATGCTTTGGCACGCCTGGCGACACGGGAACCAATGTTTCCAAATCCGATCACACCGAGTTTTTTGTCTTTGAGCTCAGTGCCGTACCAGTCCTGTCGACGCCAGACCCGATCCTGTTTAAGATTGTTATGAGCATAAGGAAACGTGCGAACACAGCTGAGCATATGTGTCATCGTCATCTCAACAGCGGCAATCGTGTTGGCTGTCGGGACATTCATCGCGACGATCCCCTGCTTGCTGCATCCGGGGATATCGACATTGTCCACACCGACACCGGCTCGGACGATGGCCGTCATTTTTTTGGCATGATCCAGAAAGTACTGATCGACATCGGTTGAACTGCGTGTGATGGCAACGTTAGCCTGGGGGATAATGGTTTCGACGAGCTTATCTTTGGGCTCGTCCGCTGCATTGATGAGAACAATATCGGGGTGAGCCTCGAGGAGATCGAGACCCTTCTGGTGGATGTGGTCACAGACCACGATGGTGTATTTTTGCATGGAGAAGACTACTTCAGTTTGTCTTTGATCAAATCACCAAGTGTCATGCTGTCATCCTGCTGTTCGTTCAGGTGTTCCAGCGCTTCGCGCTCTTCCTGACGCTCGAGACGTTTGACCGACACTCGGATACGATCATTTTTGGCATCGATGAAACTGATGACCCCTTTGATCTCCTGTCCCGGTTCGATCTCATCAAACTTCAAGGGGTGGAGATCCTCGACGCGAATCAAGGCATCGACGTTGGCATCCAGGGCAATGAAGACACCGAACTCTTTCTTGTCTTTGACCGTACCGGTGACAATGTCGCCGTTCTTGTGGCTTTTGGCGAAGGCATCAGCCGGAGACTCTTCGAGTGCTTTCTTACTCAGAGAAATCTTCCCGGCATCGGTATCGATCTTGATGATCTTCACTTCCACTTCATCACCGGACTTGAAAAGATCTTTGGCATTCTTGCTCTTGTCCCATGAGGTTTCCTGATTGTGGAGCAAACCTTCGACACCGTCAAGCTTGACAAACGCACCAAAATCGGTCAACGAAGTGACCGTACCGGTGACGACATCCCCGACGCGATGCTTGCGGGAAAAGGCTTCCATCGGCTTGGGCTGGAGGCTCTTGAGGCTGACACGGAGACGACGCTTTTCGTTGTCGATCTCGATCACTTCCACATCAATGTCTTCACCCACAGTAAGATAGTCTTTGGGGTGTTTAACGTTTTTGTCCCAGGAGACTTCGGAGACGTGGAGGAACGCTTCGAGATCTTCGCCAAGATCCACAAACACACCATAGGGTTCAATATTGCTGACCGTAGCGGTGACGGTATCACCGACGCCGAGAATCTCATCGATGTTTTCCCAGGGATCAGGGTTGGCATCTTTAATGGAGAGAGAGAGGTGGCGCTTCTTCTTGTCGTAGTCCAGAGCAATGACATTGACTTCATCGCCTTCTTCAAAGTATTTCGACGGATTCACAGGCCCTTTGTGTGAAATCTGCGAATAGTGTACCAGACCGTCCATACCGCCTACATCAACAAACATACCGTAACTGGTAATCTTTTTGACGACACCGATGACCGGATCTTTGCTCTCGAGCAATCCGTCCACAATCTCCTGCGCTTTGGCTTTGTCCCGCTCGATCAATTCTTTGCGAGAGATGACGACGGAGCCGCGCTCTTTGTCCGCTTTGACGATGACCGCTTTGATTTTCTTGCCGATGGGATCGACTTTGGCACTGAGATAGGAGAGGGTACGGGGCATGAAAAACTCCAAGCCATCCACTTCGACGACATAGCCACCCTTGTTTTTCTTGGTGACCACTCCATCGACGATATACTCCTGCTCAGGATCATACGCTTCAATAAACGTATTGAGCGCTTTACGTTTCTTCGCTTGTTCAAACGAAACACGACCGCGTCCCAGAGTCAAGACTTCGATCTTGTCCCCGACTGCAAAAGGAACATTGCCCTCTTCGTCACGTACTTCGTTCAACGACAGGTTCGCATCCGAACCACCACCAATATCTACAATCAACAAATCTTCATCTTCAACAATCTTAACGATCGTTCCCGTCACGAGATCGTTACGTGACTCGGTTTTTTTGAATGACTCTTCCAGCATTGCTTCAAAGTCAACGTCCTCTATTTCGATATCTTCGAGCTTCATATACCCTTCCTTCGTCTTCCGATTTTGCCGTAATTATACCTTTTTTTATTTAAGGACACCTCTACACGGCGCAAACAGAGACGAAAATTACCCCTTGATCGCTTCAATCCGGTCGACAACATTCTGAACGATCCAGTCCGGAGAAGATGCGCCGGCGCTGATACCGCATAATTGTTTACCGGTAAACCACTCTGCTTTGAGTTCACTTTCATTTTCGATCAAATAACTATCCGGGCAGTAGTTTTTGGCGATCAAATGGAGTTGTTTGGTGTTGGAGGAGTGTTTGCCGCCGATAACAATCATCACGTCGGCCCGCTTTGCCAATTCGGCCGCAGCATCCTGGTTTTCAAACGTCGCGTTGCAGATGGTATTGAACACCCGAACCTCTTTGGACTGAAGCACTAGTTTGGCAACAATTTTGGTAAAATCATCCGGTTTGCGGGTCGTCTGGGCGACGATGGCCACTTTGGATTTGAGGGGTAACGTGTCAATGTCATCTTCGTCGAGGACAACGAAGGCATTGCGCTGATCTTCGGCATAGCTGATGACCCCTCGGATTTCCGGATGATTTTTGTCACCAAAAACAACAATGCTGTACCCTTCTTCACTCATTTTAGCCACAATCTTCTGTGGTGTCGTGACGTACGGGCATGTAGCGTCAATGATCTCTTTCTCCTGCGTTTTGAGCTCAGCCAGCTCGTCCCGGGGGATCCCGTGGGTTCGGATCACAATCGATTCGTGTTCTTCTGCCTCTTCGAGGTCTTCGGCCAATCCGATGTCAAATCCCTCTTTGAGGCGGTCAATCTCATCTTTGTTGTGGATCAGAGGACCGTACGTGACGCTGCCGGGGTTCTCTTCGGCGATCTTGATCGCCCGCTTGACGCCAAAGCAGAAGCCGTATGCGCTTGCCAATTCTATTTTCATTCATCTACCTTTGTGATCTGTCGCAGCAATGCGTAAAAGTTGGGGAACGAGGTATCGACACAGGCCGTGTCCTCTACCGCCATGCCACAGACCAATCCCGCAATCGAAAAGCTCATGGCGATCCGATGATCCCCAAAACTCTCTATCGCCGCTGGTCGTAACGTCCCACCGGTGATGGCATAACCATCGTCAAACTCTTCCGTCACGATACCTGATTTTTCCAAACCCTGCAAGACCGAAGCAATCCGGTCACTTTCCTTGACCCGTAATTCAGCAGCATTGCGAACCGTACTGCGACCCTCGGCCACCGCCATGGCAATGGAAAGTGCCGGGAGTTCATCGATCAACCAGGCAATGTTCTCCGAGACATCGATTGCTTGAAGTTTTCCGTTACAACTGATGTGAATATCCCCGATGGGTTCGTACCGACTCTCTTTTCCCCGGTAATCGATCCGGGCTCCCATCTTTTCCAGTATGCGATACGCTTCGATCCGGGTGGGGTTGAGTGAAACATTCTGGATCGTCACTTCCGATCCAGGAATCATAGCTGCCGCCACGGCAAAGAAAAATCCGCTCGAGGGATCAGCCGGAACGGTAATGTCCAACGGATCAAGTGGTGCTTTCAGGGGAGCCACCTCGATCCAGCCATCAGCCGCCGTGTGAACATCTGCCCCCATTCCGCGCAGCATCCGCTCGGTATGATCCCGACTCAGCAACGACTCATGGTAGCGGCTGACGCCCGACCCCCGCAGTGCCGCGAGGATCAAGGCTGATTTGACTTGCGCCGAATCGATCGGAGAATCGTATACAAATGCTTCCATGGAACCGCCACGAATGTGGAGGGGTGCGAGGTTCCCTTCTTGACGACCATCGATACGGGCACTGATGCTTCGCAGCGGCTTGACCACCCGGTTCATGGGGCGCCCCCGCAGGTAACGATCGCCGGTCAGGACGAAGCTCCCCTCGATCCCGCTGAGCAATCCGCAAAAGAGCCGCATCCCGGTTCCAGCATTGCCGCAGTCAAGGACATCGTCGGGCTCCTGAAGGCTCTCGGGTGGAGTGATCGTCACATCCCCACCGTCGCGCTCGACCGTCGCTCCAAGTTGTTCAACGATGTGAAGGGTATTGAGGGTGTCTTCCCCGAGGAGAAAATTGTGGACGTGGGAGGGGCGATCACTCAGCAGAGCGAACATCGCAGCACGATGCGAAA
>WFSU01000174.1 GCA_015485845.1 Nitratifractor sp.
CTTCTGGATTTTTCCGGTAAAGGGGGTGGTTGTGCCGGTTGTGTTGGTATCTCCGGCATTCAGAAGAGATGCTCCGAGTAACAGTATAATCCCGGTGACAAAGTGTTGTTTCATGGTGACTCCTTTTGGTTCGTGTTACGTGCTAAGTGTTACGTGTTACGCATTCAGTAAAAAAGCATGATCTAACTGCTTGCGGCGTAACACTTAACGCGTAACACGAAAATTCCTAATTCATAGCAGGTCTTTCCTGCGAAACGCAGTGTACCCCAAAAAGGCAAACAATACGCCGACAATAACCGGATACACGACGGAATAAACCATCAGCCATACCGACCCGAGGGTGTCGAGCAGGTAGTAGGCGACCGGGCCAATGACGGTGAGCTCGGGGTCGAAGAGTGTGATCGCGCCGATGCGAAATACTTCGATGGGGTTGAGCATCGCCAGGGTGACGATAACATTGTCGTCGAGGCGGTTTTGGAGCATCAGCCCCATGAGGGCGATATCGATAAACGCCAGCAGGGTGATCCAGATCACAAACGCCCCACCGAGGGCAATGTCGCTCGACTTGACGATCGTCGAGAGCCAGAAGGCAATCCCGAGGAAGACAAAACTCATCGACACGAGCAGCAGGCTGTAGAGCCCGATCATCCGCCACGGCATATCGCCGCCGTGCACCAGTCCAAACACCACACCAAGCAGCAACGCGAAAAAGACCGGGGTAAAGACGGTGATAAAACGCCCCAGCATCTTGCCCCAGTAGTAATCCCGCAGGCTGACGGGGAAGGAGAGCATGTACTCAAGCACATTGGACTCCCGGTCACCCGAGATCGACTTGACCGTGGTGATGAGGATAAAGATCGGCAGGATGATGATGGTCACCTGAATGAAGATCAGCATCATCCGGCTGAGCCCCGTGAACCCCATCACCACGGAGTCGGAGACCCCGGTGATAAAGAAAAGCCCCATCAAGCCGCCGAACACCACCGCATAGACATAAAACCATTTCGAGCGGAGGGATTCACGGATATCGAGGTAGGCGATTAAAAAAAGATTTTTCATTGGGGGGCACCTCCTGCCTGCTCTTGTTTGAGCTTTTGCTGATTGAGTTTTTCGACCGCATGGATGGTGTCGATCGCATATTTCAAATCGTGCGCCTGATGTCCCGCCGGGAAGGTCTTCTCAGTATAGGCCGCCAATCCGTACGCCATCGGGGTGATCGAATCATCGGTATATTTGGCCGTACGGGCATCGATCCACTCGCCGGTCTTGGCATCGGTGATCCAGATCTTGGCCTGGTCTTTCCATGGGATGTGCTCTTCGTCAAACCACAGCACGGCACAGCCGATGTCGTCAAACCGGTACACTTTTCCCGTCGCAGGATTGATCACCTCGACGGCGTATTTCCGCTCACTGATCGCCATTTTACACCGCTCGCACATATCCCGATCCCAGTGCATGGTGACGGCGGCTCCGTTGGTACTTTTTTTGCTGCATCCATTGATGCTCAGCATGAGGACAAACGCCAGAGATACGAGAAGGCTAAAGACGCGCATCGTTTACGACCTTCCCGAGATCCATGGTGATCTCCCGATTGACCAGCGCTTCGATCTCATCGAGCCGGTGAGTGATAAACAGCGTCGCCGTCTGGGAATCAATCTCTGTCAGAAGCTGATAAAACTGCTCCCGTCCTTTGGGGTCGAGGTTGGCGGTAGGTTCATCAAAAACCAGCAGATCACTTTTTTTCGAAAGCGCAATGGCGATGAGGAGTTTTTGCTTCATGCCGCCGCTGAGTTTGAAAAAAGGCTTCCTCAAATGCCCCTGCACATCCAGATCCATCCGAGCCGCTTCGGCGATGATCGCTTCACGCTCCGTCCCGCTGCTGCGCTCGACAAAGCGGAGCAACTCATCAAGACTCAAACGCACCGGCGGCGGCGTCTGGGGAATGAAACTGACGTTTTCGAGCACCTTGACCCGCTGTTTCATCGGGTCGAAGCCTCCGACACGGATCGAACCGCTCTCGATCCGGTAAAAACCGAGCATTGCCCGCACCAGCGTCGTCTTACCCGCACCGTTGGGCCCCATCATCGCGATGCGGTCTCCGGCATCCATGGTGATGCTCACCTCATCGAGTACCCGGGTACCCATGAAACTCTTGGTGGCGTTTTCAATCTGCACCAGTGCCATCAGACCAGATCCTTGAGACGGAAATCATAATTGTACGCATCGGTATGGCACACATCCATGCAGCGGCCACACAGGGTACAGTCTCCGTTGACCACGAGTTGAGTATCGACCCCTTTCTCCTTGCGTTTTTTGTCGTATTTGGGTTTGATAAACTCCAGCACATGCGCTTCGGGGCATGCGACGAGGCATGCACCGCAGTGGTCGCATTGGTTCATGTCCCATTTGGGCTTGGTCATGCTGATCCAGCCGAGGAAATTGTACGTCGTCCCCACGGGGCAGACATAGGTACACCAGGCTCGTCGGGAATACAAAATCTCAAAGGCAAGGATGATCAGCACCCAGGTAATCGCCAATGTCCATCCGTACGTGATAAAGCGGCTGA
>WFSU01000175.1 GCA_015485845.1 Nitratifractor sp.
AACCTCGAGAGGCATTTTATCAAAGAGCATGCGAAACAATTGGCAAAAGAGAGTGATTTTCTACTCGGAATCTACAACAAACTCCATGCCATGAACATCATCGAAAAGTACATCTTTTACAAGCGTGTTCACAACCTAAGAGCCGAACAGAAAAACCCGGAAAAAGCCCATATCAAAGAGTATTTTGACGTCTTCTGCCCGTAAGTTTTCGATACCCTGGTGGAAGAGGGGCTCTTGACATTCGATTGATAATTCGCTATTTTATGTTCTTTATTCCCGGAGAATTTCAAGGACATATCTTATGCAATTAAGTGATTACGAACAATTTCCAACCACCCTGCCGATCCTCGTGGAGGATAACCTTTTCTTTTATCCGTTTATGATCAGTCCGATCTTTTTGACGACCCAGAAAGACATCGATGCCGCAACCGAAGCGATGGAAAACGATTCACTGCTGTTTGTGACGACGACCCAGCCGGGCAAAGAGGGGGAGCGTCGGCTCGATGCCCTCCATCCGGTCGGGGTAGTGGGGAACATCATGCGCCGGGTGCAGATGCCCGACGGGCGGGTCAAAGTGCTCTTTCAGGGGTTTGCCCGTGCCCGGGCGTTTGAAGGGGTTTCCGAAGACCCCATCCTCAAAGCCCGCATTGCCATGGTCGAAAACGGCCGTTTCAACCCTCTCAAGATCGATGCACTGCTCGTAATCCTGCGCGAAAAAATCAAACAGCTCTCCTCCTACAACAGCGCCATTCCCGCTGACTTGATCAAAACCATCGAAGAGAACGACGAGCCCCACCGCATGGCAGACCTGGTTTCCTCCATGCTCTCAATGGACAAAAACAAAGCCTACATGCTCTATGCCGAAGAGGATATCGAGAAGCGTTTGCTCGGATTGGTCGATGAGGTGGTGGCGCAGATCGAGACACTCAAAATGCAGCAGGAGATCCACAACAAAGTCCACAACAAAATCGAAGAGACCAACCGGGAATATTTCCTCAAAGAACAACTCAAAGAGATCCAGGAGGAGCTCGGGGTCGATACGCAGCACGAAGAGGAGATCGCAACCTTTCGGGAGAAACTCGAAGCCCTCAAGCCCCATATCAACGAAGACGGCTACAAAGAGGTCAAAAAACAGCTCGACCGTCTGGCACGGATGCACCCCGACAGCGGGGATGCCAACATCCTGACATCGTACCTCGAGTGGGTGTTTGAGATCCCGTTTGGCAAGTATGCCAAAGGCAATCTCGATGTCAAACGGGTCTCAGATGAGCTGGACAAAGATCACTACTCTCTCGAGAAGCCCAAAGAGCGGATCGTGGAGTATTTTTCGGTCAAGGAGCTTGCCAGCCTCCGGGGCAAAAAGAAAAGCGACGGCAAGGCGGAGATCCTTTGTTTCGCCGGCCCTCCGGGTGTGGGCAAAACGTCGCTGGCCAATTCCATCGCGACCGCACTGGGGCGCCCGCTGGTGCGGATCGCTCTTGGCGGACTGGAAGATGTCAACGAACTCCGGGGGCATCGCCGTACTTACATCGGCGCCATGCCCGGTCGGATCGTCCAGGGGTTGATCGAAGCCAAAGAGATGGACCCGGTCGTCGTCCTCGATGAGATCGACAAGGTGGGGCGTTCTCAGCGGGGTGATCCGACAGCCGCGCTTCTCGAAATCCTCGATCCGGAACAGAACAGCCATTACCGGGACTACTATCTCAACTTTCACCTCGATCTGAGCCGGGCGATTTTCATTGCCACGGCCAACGATGTGGGGCGGATCCCCGCTCCCCTGCGGGATCGGATGGAATTCATCGGGCTCAACAGCTACACCCCCAATGAAAAGTACGAAATTGCCCGACGCTACCTCATCCCGCAGGAGCTCAAAAAGCACGCCCTGCGCAAAAATGAGATCGACATTACCCCCCGGGCACTGCGCAAGCTGATCGAAGAGTATACCCGTGAGGCCGGGGTACGCAACCTCCGGCGCCGTATCGCAGCACTGATGCGCAAGAGTGCCCGCATGATCCTCGAAGATCCCTCGATCGAAACGGTACGGATCACGGCCAAAAATCTCAAGAGATTTACCGACAAAAAGGTTTTTGAGATTTCTCCGGTAGCGCCGAAGCCACAGATCGGCGTGGTCAATGGACTGGCCTGGACGGCGGTGGGCGGTGATGTCCTGACGATCGAGGCGATCAAGATCAAAGGGAAGGGGCTCCTCCAACTCACCGGCAGTCTCGGGGACGTGATGAAAGAATCCGCCCGCATCGCCTACAGTGTCGTGAAGATCCTGATTGACAATGGAGACGTGGTGATCGGGAAGGGGATCGTACCGCGCTCCCCGAAAGAGACAGAGGAGAACATCATCCCCGATGCCAGTGAAGTCTACAAGCGCTACGATCTCCATCTCCATGTCCCCGAGGGGGCGACCCCCAAAGATGGTCCGAGTGCGGGGATTGCGATGGTGACGGTGATCGCTTCGATTCTCAGTGAGCGGGCGGTGGACAATAAAATCGCCATGACGGGAGAAGTGACCCTTACCGGAAAGGTTCTCCCCATCGGCGGGCTCAAAGAGAAACTCATTGCCGCCTACAAAGCCGGAGTAACGCGGGCATTGATTCCTCAGAAAAACTACGAACGCGATCTGGAAGATATCCCCGAAGAGGTGAAACGGTATGTGAAGATCGTGGGGGTTACCCACGTGACAGAGGTGCTGGAGATGGCGCTGGTGTGATATCCGATCCGATAGGATTTGGGAGCAGCGACTGAAGTCGCATCCTCAGTGATCAGGCGTCCGGTGCCCACTTGCGGATTTTTCCGATCAACTCTTCTTCGTTGATGGGCTTGAGGAGGAAATCATCGGCACCGAGCTCAAAGATGGCACTTTTCTGCGTGTCATCCGTGGTCAGAACCAGGACTGGGATGCCGCTGTTGTTGCTGTCGGATCGGAAAATCTTGAGGAACTCTTTTCCATCAAGTACCGGCATGATAACGTCCAGCAAGACCAGATTGATCCCTCCATCTCCTTTGATCGCGGCCAGCGCCTCGGATCCATTTTCTGCTTCGACAGTATCCCGGACGACATCCGGATATTTTTTGAGAAGAGCTTGCAACAATTTTCGGTTGATGAAATCATCATCGACGATCAATACTTTTAGATTCATAGTATTACTCCAGGGTATTTAAGATAGATTCAATGGCACTTTGTGAGAGAACAGAGTCCACTTTGCGGTAGTTCAATCCTTCAAAGAGATCGGGGTTTTCCGGTGCGTTTGACAGGATCAGGGGCGTATGCTTCCGGGCGAGGGTTTCTCGACTGGTCGCATTGATAAACTCTTCATCGGCAAAAATAGCCTGATAATCCTGCTGACGGATTGCCTGCTCAAATTCAGCGGCATTGGAGACAAGAGTGACCGGATGGTTCAACGCTCCAAGCAAACGTTCAATGATTTTGCGGCTCAGCGCAGAATGTTTGGCGATGAGGATGGAGGTTCCTTCGCCGGTAGAAGGGGCACTTGGAGCAGGTTGCGTGGCTTCAGGGGTTGCCTTCGGTGTCTCGATAACGGGTGGCGCAAATGCCGGAGTATCGTCAGCCAGGGTGGCCTGTCTTTGGGGTGCAGATTTGTGTTTGGGTGCGAGCTTGGCTTTGTTGGCCAGAAACTTATTGAGGACGTAGAGGAGCTCATTCATTTCGATGGGTTTGGAGACATACTCGTCCAGTCCCTCATTGAGGAAGCGTTCCCGATCCCCTTTGAGGGCGTTAGCCGTAA
>WFSU01000176.1 GCA_015485845.1 Nitratifractor sp.
ATCCTGTACGTACTCGCTTTCGAGAATCTCAAACGTGATCAACGGGGCGATGTCGAGTCGGATGAGATCCTCTTTGATCTGTCGGACGAAGGCACCGTTTTCGATGTCTTCCATTGAAATATTGATGCTGACAGGACAGGTATGACTCCGGGCAAGGGCGAAGGATTGTTTGACCACGGCAGCGGAGAGCTGGGCGTAGAGTTTGAATTTTTTGGCAATGTCGAGGAATTGAGCCGGTGAATAGACGGTATCGTGATCCCGGATACGCACCAGCGCTTCGTACTTGACGATGTACTCCTCTCCATCCGTGATCGGCTGGAGGAAGATCACGATCCGGTCTTCCTCGAGGGCTTTTTCGATGAGCTTTTTCCATTGCAGATCGTGTTGGTAGGCTTGGTTGTAGTCACAGGTGTCGTCATAGGTTTGGTAGGGTTGCTGGATCTCTTTGGCCCGCTTGAGTGCCATGGATGCTTTTTCGAAGAGTGTTTCGCGGCCGTCGGCAATGCCGACGGTGACATCGATTTGGATCGAAAGACCGTACGGGGAGATGTCGATGGCATGGTGGGCGGTGTAGCGGACGAATTCGGCTGCGATCTTTTCACACAAGTGGGCGTCGGAACACTCCGGCTGAAACAGAGCGAACGTGTCCCCACCGGCTCGGTAAGCCGAAAAGCCGTACCGGTCGGCATAGCTTTGGACGATCGCTGCAAAGTTGATGAGGATTTGGTTGCCTACCTCTTCTCCGTACAGGGCATTGTACGTCCGGAAGGCGTCGATGTCGACCAGCATCAGTGCCGGGTGGGTTGCGACGCCGATCTCTTCCATGAGTTTGTTGCGGTTGGAGAGTTGTGTCAGGGGATCGGTGTGGAGCTGCCGTTGGAGTTCGATATTTTTCTTTCGAATCTCCTCGGTTTTCTCTTCGACTTTTTGGGCAAGCGAATTGTTCATCTCGATCAGCGATTGCCGGAGTGAGCGGTTTTCGATGGTGACGGTGGCTTTTTGTATCCCGACAAAGAGTTTTTCGATGTCGACGGGTTTGAGGATGTAGGCGGTGACGGATTGCTCGATCGTTTTCATGACAAGAGAGCTGTCATCAAAAGCCGTCGTGTAGATAACCGGGATCTCGGTATCGATCTGACGGATCGCATCGACCATGGTGATACCGTCCATGATCGGCATCGCAATGTCGGTGATCAGCAGGTCGATCGTCTCCTGCTCTTCCCGGAAGAGACGCAATCCCTCTTCTCCGTCTTGTGCCGTCAAAACCCGGGCGACAAATGGCTCGAGGAAGCGACAAATGCTTCGCTGGAGATCGGGTTCATCTTCGACATAAAGGATCGTCAATGTTTTGATGAGCTCGGTCATTCCGCTTCTCGCTTTCTTATCCAAATTAGTCGATTGTATTATAAGTTTTATTAAATGTGGTAAGAAAGTGACCGGCACGCAAAAAAATGTGATCGTTATGTTACGGTTCAGTATGCACTTTGTCAGGTATATCCATACTTTCCCGCAGAGGAATGTCCTTCAGAAACAGCACCAGAACGACCGTAACCGCCAGCGCCAGCGATGCGCTGATGAAGACATGTGAGAGTGCCCCCTCGAGTGCGTGTCGGAGGGCGTCGATGAGGGTGTGGATAAGGGGCTGATCCTGTGGAGGGAGGGATGTCGTGATGCGATCCAGTGCATCGGGATTGACGAGGATGCGGGGATTGGCAAAGCGTTCGAGAACCTCCGGAGAGAGGGCATCGGTGCCGGGGATGGTATGGAGTCCCTCGGCGACCTTACGGGAGACGGAATGATTGAGCAGGGTGCCCATGAGCGCTACACCGATGGTGCCGCCAAGCTGACGGAAGAGCTGCACACTGGCGGTGGCGACGCCGAGATAGCGGTGGGCGAGGGCGTTCTGTACCACGAGGGTAAAGACCGGCATCCCCACCCCGAGTCCGGCACCGATGAGCATCACGATGCCGATCAGTACTCCCAGGTCGCTCGTCTGCGTCGCCAGTGAGAGGAGGTAGAGTCCGACCGTGGTCATCGCCATCCCGGCCAGTGCCAGCGAGCGGTAATGTCCGGTGCGGGACATCCGCCGTCCACTGAGGATACTGGCTCCCACCAGTGAGAGGGTCATTGGCACCATCATCATCCCCGAGTGCATCGCCGTGTACCCCTGAACGCCTTGCAAGAACAGCGGCAGATAGATCAACGCCCCGAACATCCCCGCCCCCATCAGAAACGTGATGGTGTTGGAGAGGGTGAAGGTAGGATTGGCGAAGAGAAAGAGCGGCAGGATCGGATCGATCGCCCGCCGCTCCGCCCAGATAAACAGAGCAAACGAGAGCACCGAAGCACCGAGTAGACCCAGCACCATCGGGCTCCCCCACGCGTACTGGCGTCCGGCGAAACTGAATGCCAGCAGCAGCGGGACGATGATCCCGGTGAGCAGCACCGCTCCGAGGTAGTCCACCGTGTGCTCCTCATGCCGGGTTTTAGAAGGAAACAGATACCAGATCATCCCAAACGCGATCAGCCCCATCGGCATGAAGATCCAGAAGACCCAGTGCCAGTGCCAGCGATCGACGATCAGCCCGCCCAGCGCGGGTCCAAAGACACTCGCCAGCCCGAACATTGCTCCGAGCATCCCCTGCCATTTGCCCCGCTCACGGGGGACAAACAGATCCCCCACCGCCGCAAAGGTCGTCGCCATAATGATCCCCCCGCCGATCCCCTGCACGGCGCGAAAGGCGATCAGCTGTACGATGCTCTCCGAGAGCCCGCACAGCCACGAGCCGATCGAGAAGATAATGAGTCCGGCGAGGATAAACGGCTTGCGCCCATACACATCCGAAACCCGCCCCACCACGACCGCCGGGATGGAGGCTGCCAATATGTACGCGGTAAACACCCAGCTGAAGTACGCCATCCCCCCGAGATCAGCAATGATCCGGGGCAGGGCGGTACCGATGGTGGTCTGGTTGAGTGCCGAGAAGAGCATGGAAGCCATGATGGCACTCATGATGATCATTTTTTTGGAGTGGTCGATGGTGTGCACGGGGACGCCTCTTTTTTTGGGCGTATTATAGCCAAAGATGTTTGGGATAAAATATATTTTGACATTTGATTTTTGCTTGGGTATAATAGGTGTATGGGAACAAAAGACAAGATAGATGTTTTATCCAAATTGATTGATGCATTGTACAAAAAACTTATTGTACTCTTAGCTATATCTGGCGGTTTTGGTGCGTATGCAGTTAAATTCATACAGCAAACTGACTGGATAGGCTCTATTTTTGCTATGGCTTTTATCTTTGTTTCTATAGGTGTATTTATCACTTATGTGAAGCTGAATATGTTTGTAAAAGAGTTGGAAAGGATAAATAATGAATGAGATTGGGCTTTTGATCATACCTTTAGGCTTTTCTTTTGCGGCAGTTATTGGCTACTTGGCTGTAAAAAAGAATTGGAAAATTGCAGATATGTTTTAATGGTATTAGAAAACAAACGTAACATCACCGATGCCGTAGAGCTGGCAAGAGTAGAAGAGAGACTCAGCAAAGTCAAGGCAAAAGAACTGTTCAAGAGCGGTTTCTTGGAGACGCTGCATGCTGGAAGTTTCGAGGCGTTATCGGCGATTCATCGCTATCTCTTTGGCGATATTTATCCTTTCGCCGGAGAGATACGCACGGTCAATATCTCCAAGGGCGGCTTCCGTTTTGCTCCGGTCAGCTACCTCGAAGTCTCCCTGAAAAACATCGAACAGATGCCCCAATCGGCATACGATGAGATCATCGAAAAATACGTCGAAATGAACATCGCCCACCACTTCAGAGAGGGCAACGGTCGCAGCATACGCATCTGGCTCGATCACATCCTCAAAACCCAGCTGCAACGTGTGGTAGATTGGGCAAAGGTGGACAAAGACGACTACCTGCTGGCCATGGAGCGAAGCCCGATCAAAGACGTGGAGATCAAACACCTGCTGCAAGAGGCGCTGAGCGACCGGATCGATGATGCCGGTCTTTATATGCGGGGGATCGATACGAGTTATTATTATGAGGGGTATGTGCTGTATCGGACGGAGGATGTTGAGGAGGTGTAGATGGGGGTGAGGAAATTTGGTGACTTTTTTAGAGGCACCATAGAGTTAAGGAGGAGACATTTAAATGAATTATGTTATATATTCTTACTCTAAAGACTTAAAGAGTGCTTTAAAAATTTTATCTTCAAAAAAGGATCAGGATAAATTATTATTAAATATTGCTAATGATACAAATGAAATATTGTCACTTGAAGAATTATTTGAATATCTTTTTGACAGATATGAATACACAAAAGAGCATGGGTATATCAAAGGAGATTTTTTAAAATATATGGACATCCTTTATGAAATGATGTTTGAACTTGTAAACGGGAGCTACAAGAGCGTGGAACAATTGCTTATTAGTCCCAAGTGGCAAGAAGCCATGTCTTTGGCAAAGAATATCCTTGCTTTACCAGAGACAAAAAGTTTATTGTCACAATCACGACCTAAAAGTAATGACGGGTAAGGTTACTGGGATTTTTCTTGGGTAACGAAGCTCCTGCTTCGTTACCAAATATCGGAACCAAAATAACCTTATCTTACGTTTGTGAGACTAAAATCCACGCCCCTTGACGGTGGCGTGCGCCACCCGGGAAGATATGTGGATCTGCCCCTGCGGGTTGTGATGAAATTGTCTTACTGCGATTTTAGCTTCTGAATATTCTCTTTCAACAGTCCCAATTCATTCTCACAAATATCAAAGATCGTCTCAGCATCCAAATCAACATAATGATGTGAGATAAAATCCCGTGTCTTGATAATGGTGCGCCAGTAGTTTTTATCCGCCACCTGTTCCAATAATGGAAGTTCGCGCTTGTACAGATTTTTTAACGCCTCACCAATACTCTGAATACGCATGGATATGGCATCGAGTTTATCCAATCCCTCATCATCAGTGAGAAAATCATCCCCACATTCAATTCCCGAAAACCGTCTCTCAATGAGCCGAATACTCTCAAGGATAAAATCGAGCAATTCAACAGCCGTAGCCTTATCCATAAATGACCTCTCGCTGTATCTGGTCGAAAATGGCACCTTTGGCATTCTTATGTTTGTGAAGCAAATCTATTTTTCGGTTGTAGAGATTTTCGAGATAGACCCAGAGACCGGCAAGATTGCGGAATGTTTTGTGCCGGAACTCGACGTAGATATCGATATCGCTTTTCTCGTCGGCAAGGTTTTTGGCATAACTCCCAAAAAGCCCGATCTTTTCTACATCAAATGTTTTTTGGAGATAGGACTTTTCGCGAGTCAGTTGCTGGAGTATCTCCTCTCGGGTCATAAAAACTTCTCCTGTTTATTTGTTAGGGTATTATACCACAATCAGAGATTGACGGTGTATCGTTTAGTAAATTTTACACTTTGGGTTTATTAATCGTAAAGTGGATTAAACGATTTATAGTGTTTGTTTCTCCCATAGGCATCCCAGCCGGAGTTTTTGGGCGATGGAGATATGCTGTTGCGTTTTATGGGACTGAAGTCCCAGCCCCGATTCCATTACAGATTGATCACCTCATCCCGCAGTTCGACGCTTTGTTGGTGGAGGGTGAGCTCTTTGAGAAATTTGCCCATGTTGAGCATCCCGAGGTAGGTGCCGTCCTCGGTGACGTAGGGGATGTAGTTGGCGTTGAGCATGGAGAGGGCTTTGTAAAGATCCTCTTTTTTGTGCTCTTCGTGGATCGCGAAGGGGTGGGGGCTCATGAGATCGGCGACGGTGAGTTTTTTGGTCTTGAACATGCCGCTCTTGCGGACATCACGCAGGGAGATGACCCCGATGAGTTTCTGGGAATCGTCCACGACGGCGAGGTAATTGGTGTGGGCTTTTCGGAAGATTTTACCGATCCGTTTGAGGGAAGTGTCGGGGTGGAGTGGCGCTGCTTCTTCGACCATGCCGCTGAGGGTGCAGGTGTCGAGGAAGGCATCGACGTTTTCGTTTTCGATGTCGATCCCTTTTTGGAGCAAGCTGCGCTTGAAGTACGATCCCGACTCGGTCTTGGACATCAGATACGCCGTCACAGCCGAGGTGATGAGGATCGGGAGGAGCAGTTGGTACGAGTGGGTGAGCTCGGCGATGATGATGGAGCTACGCAGCGGGGCACGGGTGACGCCGGCAAGCATCGCCGCACTCCCGACCAGTGCGAAGACCCGGGGGTCGAAGCTCCCCCCAAACTGCGCAAAGACATCCCCGAGCCAATACCCTCCGAACGACCCGATGAAGATCGACGGCGACATCAACCCGCCGAAAATCCCGCTTCCGATGCTCAGGATCAATGCCACGAGCTTGGCCAGCATGATTGCAAAGACATTGCCTGCATTGAAGAGATCACCGTAAACTTCGTTGACGTAGTCATATCCGACCCCCTGAACTTCCGGGACGAGGACGATCAACCCGCCTACGAGGAACCCCAGTACCACGACGACGTACGGCCAGTACGTCCAGTAGCGGCGTCGGATCTTTCGGAAGCGTTTGAGCGACCACCCCAGCACGAAGGTGACCAGAGCAAAAAAGATACCAGCGAGCGGAAAATAAGGATAGTAGGCTTCGTCGTACGTCATGTGGGGGACATAAAAGGCCGTGTAATCCCCGATAAACTCCCGGGCGATCAGGGTTGCCGTGGCGGTGGCGACGATGAGGGGGATGACGATGTACGTGTTGATCCGCCCGATGATGATCTCGATCCCGAAAATGATCCCGGCGATGGGGGCGTTGAACGTCGCGGCGATCGCGGCTGAGACTCCGGCGCTGAGGTAAATGGGGAGGTTGATCCGCTGGACTTTGAGCCCGATGAGGAAGATCTCGGAGAGGAGCCCTCCGAGTTTGGCGATGGGGCCTTCCCGGCCGATAGGCACCCCGAATCCGATACTCAGTGACGTGAGAAAGAGGACAAGGAACCCTTTGACAAATGAAAATTTACCGCTCATCATGGAAATTTTTTTAGCGATTTCGTCGATGGTGACGTTGGTGTGATTGCGGAGGTACTTGCTGATCAATACATGTGATACCCAGAACAGGAGTGGCATCGAGATCAGATAAAACGTATCCCGGTGGATAAAATCGAGCAGAATATAGAGCGATTCAAACGCTTTGACCAGCCAGCGAAAACCGTACGCCGCCAGCCCGCCGATCACACCGAGGATCGCAGGGATGACAAAAAAATGGCGGATCTCGTCGCGGATCATATTCACGCTTTGCTGTGTTGATCTTCGCTGCGGCGCTCTTTGGGATATTCTTTGTAGGGCTTGAAATCCTTGAGACTGCTGCGGAAGATGTTTTCCTGCCCGAGGTAGAGGCTGTAGCCGAAGCTGGTGAGGTAGCTGGTGATCACGGCGGCGGTCATGGGGATCACCACATCATCGTGGCTCATTTCGGTGATCATGACGATGGCGGCCAGAGGCGTTTTGGCTCCGGCGGAGAGTCCGGCACCCATGCCGGCCAGAGTGAAGACCACGAGTTGATCGGGGAAAATATGCCCGAAGATATTGCCCACGGCTGCCCCGATGATCAGCACCGGAAGAATCAATCCCCCCGGGATCCCGAAGCCCAGCGTCAAGCTGGTGGCAATAACGGTAAAGCCGATGATCGCTAGGTCGACCCCAATGGTGAAGTTGTGTTCCGCCAGACTCGAGAGGATGGTCATGTGTACTGGAGCGGAGAGAATCTCCATGTTGTGGGTCGAGTAGTAGAGCGCGAGCATGAATGGGATCGCGAGGGTCGTTCCGACGAGTGGGCGTCTTCCGATCGGGATCATCTTGGCTGCTTGGGCAAAAAAATGGAATATCAAAGTATAAATGTATATAACCACAGACACAGCAAGACCCATGGCAATGATGTAGGGAATGCTCTCGAGCGTCCAGACGGCTTTGTGGGTGAGGACAATGAAGGCGTGGTTGCCCCGGAAGAAAGAGAAGGTCAGATAGCTGGCGATCGAAGCAACGATCATGGGGACAAAGGGGCGGTAATCAAAATCGTACATGTTCTCCAGCTCCATGGCGAAGATGGAACTTCCCAGCGGAGCTTTGAGGAGGGCACCGGTAAAAGCTCCGCCTCCGATGAGACCGAGCATGTTTTTGAAGCGTTTGCCGAAGCCGTATGCTTTGCCGATCCACTCGCCCAACCCAATCCCGAGGTAAAAAGAGGGCCCTTCACGACCGGCGATAAATCCTCCTGACAGGGTTAGAATGGAGACAAACAGCTTGCCGATGAGATGTTTGATGCGCATATACCGCTTGGTACGAAGGTGGAGGATGGAAAATCCGATGCCCGGTCCGGCGACATCGTGGTTGTTTTTGACCACCATGCCGGTGATGATGGCGACAAGAAGGGGATAGATGAAAAGGTAGATCAGGTTGGTGGTAAGGTAACCGTTGATTTCGATCACCAGAAGATCCATCAATGAAGCGATGATCCCCATCGTAATCCCTACGGCGATCGAAAAAGGCAGCCAACGACCGAGAAAGAAAATGATGGAAGTAGAGTCGATTTTGATGTCAAGAGGGCATAATGTTTTTTTGCAGATTTTCATGAAATTTTTTTGAATTTGAATATCGCTTTGTCCGAAGATAAGACGTTTGAAAAATTTTTCTATCATGATTAAAACCCTTTCCTTAGATCTGCATATTTATCATTTTATCTCAGTATAAATTATATTTTGGTTATTGACACATTTTTAAATATGGAAAAGGTTTGATTGTTTTATATTTTTTATGATAAAAAAGGGAGATACCTAAAATACACATCGTAGATCTAAAAGATGATTTGGATACGATACAGTACATTTGTTTGTGATATTCCTATTGTTTTGTAGTTCAAATTAGCAAAGAAAGTACCATTTTATCATAGGTAACTATGTATAATAAATGTATACAAACATATACACTACAAGAAATATTTTTAAATTAAATGGAAATATTTTCCAGTGTAAACAATGAGATACAAGAAATATATTTGTATTTTATAGGAAAAAATAGAAAAAATCATCGCAATGAATATGAGCGCTATACCCCTTTGGGGGCATCAGGATCGGCAGCCATTTCAGGGGAGTGAACCATCTTTTCGGATTGCGCGATCCAGACACCGGTGAGGATGATGGCACCGCCGAGGACTTCACTCCAGCCGAAAGTTTCTCCCAGAAGCAGCCAGGAGAGTATGACGGCGAAGACGGGGATGAGGTTGATATTACCGCACCAGATATATATCCAAATGTTCAGACTATTTGTTGGTGTGGTGATAAAATAGAAGCACGGTTCGAACAGTGCCATGACCAGCAGGTATCTCTATTTGCTGCGGGCAATCTCAAACCCCTGCATAAAAGTATTAGAAAATATGATCAAATCTCTGCTCATAAATATCAATGTGCAATTTTACATTTGATATGTTCCAATATATAGTTCTGAAATGTCCAAGAAGATATGTTGATGGAGTGTATGCGATACTTTACGAAAAAATACAAGACTGCCCACAGAATATAATTAAAACCATAAAAGTACCAGTAAGGCATAAAG
>WFSU01000177.1 GCA_015485845.1 Nitratifractor sp.
AACCGTCTCGACCTCCTCGGCATCTACATCTCAGCTTTTCTTACCGCCCTTGGGGGTGGAATCGCCCGGGATATCCTGATCGACCGTGCCCCGGTATCGCTCACCCATTCTCTCCCGATCTACCTCGTCTTCGGGATCACCACCGCCCTGCTCTTGTGGCACCGCCTTCACCCCGGTGACCTGGAGTCCAAGCCGCTCTTTGTCCTCGTCGATGCCGTCGGCATGGTGAGTTTCGCCATTTCCGGTGCTCTGGCTACTCTCGAGACCACGCACTTCAACATCGCCGGAGTCACCGCCATGGCCTTCACCACCGCCATCGGCGGCGGCATCCTCCGCGACATCCTCCTCAACCGCGTCCCCTACGTCCTCCACGGCGGCTTCTACGGCATCATCGCCATCGGCGTCGGACTCGTGATCTCCGGGCTTCATACTCTCTCCTGGCTCAACACCGTTACCATCATCGCAGTCTTCATTCTCGGTGTCATGCTGCGCATGGTGGCTTATCATCGGAAGTGGTATTTGCCCAAACCATAAGAGGAAAGATACAAAAAACTGTTATTTTTCTCAGACGTTTTTTGCCATTGGCAACAATCATGCTATAATGCTCTAAATATTGTTGTGCCTACAACTGAAAAAAGGAGTTTTATATGCTATCTCTAACCATAGAAGATCAAAAAATAGAACGTATTTTTTTGCAAGAGTTTCAAAGTGATAAAGATAAATTTTTTAGCTTTATCAAGGAGAGCTACGAGAGAATAAAAGATAAAACAAAATCGAGTGATTTAAAAGATCTTCAAATCTCGTCCATGCAAAAGACTTGGGACAATGATGAAGACAAGGTGTGGGATGCACTATAAAAGAGGAGACATTGTTCTGGTTAAATTTCCTTTTACCAATTTAACACAGTCCAAAAGAAGACCCGTTCTTGTGATAAAAGATGAGAGCGATTTTCATGACATAGTTTGTTTGCAAATCACTTCAAACGGACGACAGTCAAATCTCTTAGAGATAACTCACAGTGATTTCGCATACGATCATTTACCCATTACATCTTTTGTCAAGTATGATAAGTGTTTCACGCTAAGCAGTGAAATCATTGATAAAAAACTAACATCTCTAAAACCAAAAATGTTGGAAAAACTAAAAATGCTTTTTTGCGATGGAATATTGCAGGATTAACGCAAGCTCTCCAAAGAGGGGTATTGGGTGTCATGCTGCGCATGGTGCCCTAACGGCAAAAGTGGTATCTCCCCAGACCTGAGTAGGAACATCCCAAATACTTTCCCGTTTCATTTTCATTTCATTTTCACCCCGCATACTTGCATTGTTACTGTCGGCGGGGCACCTTTTACCCGGTACCCTCAATCAGAATCCAACCAACCTTTTCAAGGAGAAACAAATGAAAAAGATCCTCACAGCAACCCTGATCACACTCTGGGGCACGTCCCTGATGGCCGCAGATGGACAGGCACTCGCGCAGAAATGCCAAGCGTGTCACGGTGTCCATTTTGACAAACATGCCTTAGGGGAATCCCCGGATATCAGCACCTACTCCAAAGCCAAGCTTATCGGCGAACTTCGAGAGTTCCAAACCGAAAATGAGAACGACAAGTTCTTCCAGACGATGAAGGCGCAGGTCAAAGATTTCAACGCCACCGACATCGAAGCGGTCGCTGCCTACATCAGCAGCCTCAAAAAATAAGCCCATTTCGGTACAATCACCCCATGAAACTCCTCCTCATCGAAGACGACCCGGCTATTGTCTCCTTCCTCACACGCGGGCTCACCGAAGAGGGGCATACGGTCGAATCCTCCACATCGGGAGACGAGGGGCTCTATCGGGCGCAGATGTACCGCTACGATGTCATCCTCCTCGACTGGATGCTCCCTGAAATGAGCGGCACGGCGATCCTCGATACCCTCCGCCGGGAGGGCAACACCACCCCCGTCCTCATGCTCACCGCCCGGGGTACTCTCGCCAACAAAGTGGAGGGCTTTCAAACCGGAGCGGACGATTACCTCACCAAGCCGTTTGCTTTCGAGGAACTGCTGGTACGGATCGAAGCCCTCCACCGCCGGACACTCTCACAGGGGGTGCCTGCGATCCACTTCGGAGACATCACCCTCGATCTTGAGCGCAAACAGGTCACCCGGGAGGGCAAACCTCTTAAACTTACCCGCAAGGAGTACGAGCTCCTCCTCTTCCTCTACCGCCACATAAACACCCCTGTCTCCGCGACCATGATTGAAGAGCAACTCTGGGGGGACGAAGCATTGCGGGAGAGCAATGTCATCGCCGTGACGATGTACCATCTCCGCCAGAAAATCGGCAAAGACCGCATCCGCAACGAGCGGGGGATCGGATACACCCTTGAAGCCTGAACGCCTCAAAACCCGCGTCCTCCTCTGGTTTGGCCTTGTCCTTTCTGTCGTGGTGCTTCTCTTTGGTCTCGGGGTCGGCTATCTGTTTGAGCGCAACGTCACCGGGTCGATCCACGACCGGCTGACCCGAACCGCCCTCGAACTCGAAAACCGGCTGGTCTCCGGCACCCCGGTCGAAACGCTCCTCACCCACGCAGCAGCTCAACACCATACCGTGGCCATCTTTCGAAGTGGCAAGCTCCTTGGGGCGACTCAAGATTTTCCGGCGGCGCTCCTCTCTAATCCCGCCCGCATCGCCCCCTTCCGACTCTCAGACGAAGGGGAGACCCTCCACGCCATCCTGAGACACCCTTTTGCCCACCCCTTTGTCGGAAGCACGGTGCTGGCACAAGTGGGGATCAATGACAAAATCGAAGATCTCGTCGATACGATGCTCTTCCTCCTCCCCCTGCTGGTGCTGGTGCTGATCTACCTCGGCAGCCGACTGGTCGACCGGATCCTCACCCCCATCCATGCGATCACCCACGCTGCTGAGCGGATCAACATCCAGCACCTCAGCACGGCCATCCCCCTCCCCGAAAAGGACGACGAACTCCGCGCCCTCGTCGAAGCGTTCAACGCCATGATCCGGCGCCTCGATGCCGGGCGGGAGCAAATCGAACGGTTCAACAGCGACGTCTCCCATGAACTCCGCACCCCCCTGACCATCATCCGGGGCGAAGTGGAGCTCGCCCTCCGCCGCCCCCGCACCGCCGACGAATACCAGATGACCCTCACCACCGTCTCCCGTGAAATCCACCGGATGCAGGCACTCATCGACACCCTCCTGCTGCTCGTCGAATACGCCCACTCCGACGCCGCTATGGTGCGCTCCGAGGTCGAGATCGATACGCTCCTCTCGGACGTTCTCGCCCGCTACGAGGGGCTTCTGCATACCAAACAGATCGACATCGACCGGGAGGAGATCGAACCGACCCGTCGCCCGGCCAACGCCGAGCTGCTGTCGGTAGTGTTTTCCAACCTCATCGACAACGCCATCAAATACTCCCCCGAGGGGAGCACCCTCCACCTCGCCCTCTCCTCTCGGGACAATCGTGCCCGCTTTGTCATCGAGGATGAGGGGATCGGCATCCCCGCCGATCACATCCCCCGCCTCACCGACCGCTTCTATCGCGTCGAGCATAGCCGCAGCAAAACCACACCCGGTTTTGGTCTCGGCCTCTCCCTCGTACAGACCATCGTCGAGCTACACCACGGCACTCTGACCATCACCTCCGAGGTGGGGAAAGGGACACGGGTGGAAATCATTATCTAACGTTATTTTTCATCTCCCTTTCATCTTCATCCGTATACTTCTGTGCATATTTCCCGAAAGGAACCCACGATGCACACCCTCAACCAAACCCTCTTCCTCGACCTCAACGCCTACGCCGGCCACAACACCACCCTCGATACCGTGATGGCAGCTGCCGCCGAAGGGATGCCCTATCTCTTCATCGCCCTCCTCTTTTACCTCTGGTTCACCCGCCGCAGAGATGAAGCCCTCTACGCTGGGTACGCCACCACCCTCGGCGTGCTCCTCGACCAGATCATCGGGCTTTTCGTCCACCACAACCGCCCTTTCATGGATCACCTCGGCACCACACTCCTGACCCACAAGCCCGAAAACTCCTTCCCCTCCGACCACACCACCTTCACCCTTTCCATCGCCCTGATGCTCCTGACCTTCCGCTCCACCCGTTTGCTTGGAACCATCACAACCCTGCTGGCACTCTGGTGCGGCGTGGCACGCATCTACGGCGGCGTACACTACCCCTTCGACATCCTCGGATCGGTTGCTGTCGCTCTGGTCGCTGCGATGATCATCACGGCACTTCGAAGCCAGCTCACCGAGCTGAATAATAAAATTGTTAGCATTTGGAATTTTATCTTCAATCATCAATAATAAGTTTTTCACCTTCATTTCATTTTCAGAGAATACAATACAAAAACATACCCCCAAAGGACACCCATCATGATGAAACATTTGCTGCTCCTCGTACTTGTTTCGATAGCCTTTGCCTCTTCGGCCAACCAAACCGCCTTGGATCGTGTGCACAACAGTGATCACCACCAAACCTCTTTTTCGTTCGCGGTCATGGGGGACAATCGAGGCGGGGATGCTATTTTGGAAGCCATCATTCACTCCATCAACCAAGACCCGAAGATCGCCTTCTCGTTTAACAACGGCGATATTGTCACCGTAGGGCACGAAAAAATGTTTGCACGCTATCTCAACATCGTCAAGCCAGCCAAAGCACCCCTCCTCTCCATCATCGGCAATCACGGTGCCTACATGAACAGCAGCGAATCAAACTACCATCACTATTTTGGTGCCAGCGACTTCGCCTTCGCGTACGGCAACAGCTACTTCATCGTCTTTGATACCGCAGCCAAAGTGGTGACCCACTCGCAAATCAAATGGATCGAAAAGCAGCTCAAAATCGGACAACACTACGCCCACCGCTTTGTTTTCACCCACGTCCCCCTCTACGACCCGCGCAAAGGAGACTATGCCAAAGGCCACAGCCTCAAGCACCGCAAACAAGCCGCCACCCTCAATGATCTCTTTGATCACTACCATGTGACCATGATCTTCGCTTCGCACATCCATTTCTACTACCGGGGGAAATGGCACCAAACCCCCTTTATCATCACCGGAGGTGCCGGAGCGCCACTCAAGCACTACAAAGGGCACGGTTTTTACCATTACGTCAAGGTGGTTGTCACGGGCAAGGATGTACAATACGACGTGATAAAAATCGATGCAAAAGATCCCAGCTGGCTCGACCGACATATCCAATCGGCCAAAGACGTTTTGGACATTGACTAGGAACCCCATGAACAAAAACATCATCGCCCTCGGCTTCGTCAGCTTCTTCACCGACATGGCCAGCAGCATGGTCACGTCCATCCTGCCGCTGTTTGTCGTGTATGTCCTCCACGAGGGAGTGGACAAGCTCGGGTACATTGTCGCTGTGGCGACGTTTGTCTCGTACGGGTTTCGCTTTGTGTTTGGGTATCTGAGTGACCGTTACCGGATCGTCAAGCCCTTTGTCGTCACCGGCTATGCCCTCTCGGCGGTGACCAAACCGCTGCTGGCTCTGAGCGGATCGTGGGGGAGCATCGCAGCACTCCGGGGGCTCGAGCGGATCGGCAAAGCGGTTCGCAGTGCGACCAAAGACAGCCTCATCTCCGCCTATGCCGCCGAAGGCAAGAGCGGTGCAACCTTCGGATTTCACAAGAGCATGGACATCGCCGGGGAGCTGACGGGGAGCGTGATCGCCTTCGGGGCGCTGTATCTGCTGGGGCAGGACGAAGCAGTCTTTCGCAGCCTCTTTGCCTGGACGCTATTGCCGGGTATCCTGGCAACCATCGTCGTCCTCTTCTTCGTCGAGGACGCCCCCTACACGGAAAAGAAAAAGCCTGTCACCCTCGATCTCCATGCCGACCGCCCTCTCCTGCCGGTGCTGCTCCTTTTCTTCGGCTTTACTTTCTTTCTCATCAATGATTCGTTTTACCTCATCAAAGCCAAAGAAGCCGGCTACACCCTCGCCACCATCCCCCTCCTCGTGATCGCCCTCAACCTCACTCAGACCCTGCTGAGCTACCGTTTCGGGGTCAACGTCGACCGCTTCGGCGCCCGCCGGATGCTGCTGGTCGCTTTCGTGTTCGGGTTCGCGTCACTCGGAGCCCTCTATCTCAGCTGGATTCTCCCCGGCTTTATCCTGCTGGGCATCTACACCGTCGCCAGTCTCAACGCCATCCGCGCCTACATCGCCGACCACGCCCAAAACAAAGGGAGCGTTTACGGCCTCTTCTACGGAGGGGTCGCCCTCAGCGGAGCCATCGGTGCCATCGTCACCGGATGGATTTGGCAGCATTATGGAGAAGATATGGCGGTGGGAATCGCCCTGATCGGGCTCGGGGTGATCGGGGTGATGTTTGGGGTAACGCAGGGGTGGAGGCACAAAGAGGTTTGATTGAAGCGAGGGTGATCGGCTGAAGCCAACCCTACGTGTTCCTCAGAACCGATACCCC
>WFSU01000178.1 GCA_015485845.1 Nitratifractor sp.
TGTGTATAAGAGACAGGGCGGGGGAGTGTGAGGAGGGAAGGTAAATAAGTTAATATAAACTTGCAAAAATATGTATATAGAGTATATTTGGTGTGCATTTTCTTGATTATCATGTAAAATAATAGTATAATTTAATTACTAAAGATTAAGGATATCATCATCAAATCAGATAATACAGTCACCCAATTAAAAATCTTGACGTTTATTCCGGTTTTTATTATTGGTCTGGGTCTTTTGGCCTTGGTATACGATTCACTAGGGAAGCTTCAGGCATTAAAAGAATTGCAGCTCAATACCTATAAGATTAAAAACATTTCGCAGCTCATACTTGATCTCCAGCAGGAGCGAGGATTAAGCAGTGGTTTTTTGGGGAGCGGGGGCAAAAAATTTACTGCCCAGGTCAAAGAAATGAGACGTAAAGTCGATAGCGACTGCACAAAAATTTCTTTTGATTCTAATCTCACAGTAATACGACACAAGATCGATGCCCTCAGCATCTCGACCATTGACGCCTTCTCTTCCTATACGGGTATTGTCAAAAACATGCAGGAGTATTATCTAAAAACCAGCATGAATATTGATGATGCGTATCTGGTAAAGCAGTTTCAAATCTACATCAATCTTTCCTATATGCAGGAAGCACTCGGACGTGTACGCGGGTCGTTCAATGGTGTATTCACCCGTAGAAAAGGACTTGACAGGGATCTGTTGTACAATGCGTTTCACTCCAAAGGGATGTACGATTCATCGCAGGATCGGTTTCTCGCGACCAGCTCACAGCAATACATCAATGCCCTTCAAACGATAGCCTCAAGTCCTGAGTACGGCTACATCAAACACATCGTCGATAAATACACATCACTACAGTTTGGTAATCCTACGGAAGATCCACAAAAATGGTTTAACACCGCTACACATATCATCAATCAAATCGCGAACATAGAAACATCGCACATCGAAATGATCGACACTTACATCCGGCACAAAACACACACAATCCGAATGCAAATCATCAGTCAAATCTCTTTTTTCCTTCTGATGCTTTTCTTCAGCTCCCGGTTGAGTTACAAGCTGCGAAATGCGATTTTGCGCAACATTGCCCTCCTGCAGCAGTACAAAGATGCCGTCGATCGCAGTAGCATCGTCTCCAAGACGACCAAAAGTGGCCGCATCACCTACGCCAATGACAAATTTTGTGCCATCTCCGGATACACTAGAGATAAGTTGGTCGGCAAAGCCCATAACATCATTCGTCATCCCGATATGCCCAAAGAGGCTTTCAAAGACATGTGGGATACGATTCTGGACAAACGTCCATGGACGGGTATCGTCAAAAACAAAAAAAAGTATGGTGATTTTTACATCGTGGAAGCCACAATCAATCCTATTCTCAATCACAAAGGGGAGATCGAGGAGTTTATCGCAATCCGAAATGATGTGACAGAGATCATCGCACTCCAAGAGGATTTGGAGCATACACAAGAAGAATTGATAGTCAAGATGGGAATCATTACTGAAAAAAGAAGTCGAGAGACAGCCTCCCATGTCAAAAGAGTTGCGCGGTATTCACAACTTTTGGCCAGGTTATATGGTCTCAAAGATGATGAAATCAAAAATCTCACCGACGCATCTCCTATGCACGATATTGGAAAAGTGGGGATACCGGATGAGATACTAACTAAGCCCGCCAAGCTCACACCAGACGAGTGGGCTATCATGCAAACCCATACAAGCATGGGCTATGACTTGTTCAAAGATTCAGACAAACCTCTCTTCAGGGCTGCGGCAATCATCACCCATGAGCATCATGAAAAATATGATGGAAGCGGCTACCCAAGAGGGCTCAAAGGAGAGGAGATCCATATCTACGGTCGAATCACAGCTATTGCCGATGTATTTGATGCTTTGGGCAGTGGCCGATATTACAAAGAGGCTTGGAGCGATCAAGAGATTTTTGCATTATTGAAGGAAGAGAGAGGCAAGCATTTCGATCCCAAGCTTATCGATATTTTCTTCGAGCATTTGGATGAATTTTTGGAAATACGAAACGTATTCTGTTCTTCCGTTTAGTACAAAGATTTAGTCAGCCAACACCACTTGATTTTTCCCGTTCGCTTTGGCAAGATAGAGTGCTTCATCGGCTCTTTTGACGACATCTTCTATGCTGGTATCACTCTTTTTGACTTCAGAAACGCCAACACTCAGCGTCACATGGGCATTATCTACATACAACTTTTCTACCTCAGCTCGTATTTTATCGGCATGGACCCTGGTACCGTTACTATCTGTATTTCGCAGAAGCATAATAAACTCTTCCCCTCCAAAGCGGCTGACGACATCACTCTCACGACTATGTTTTTGCAGGATATCAGCAATATTTTGGAGAAAAGTGTCCCCAAACTTGTGCCCATACGTGTCATTTATTTTTTTGAAATTATCTATGTCAAGCATCGCAACAGAAAATGTTTGTGCATTGCGCGTGAACAGAGAAAAAGCTTTTTGTCCCACTTTTCTAAAATGCCTTCTGTTATACAGATTGGTCAACGGATCACACAGACTCAGCTTCTCTACCTTGGCTTTTAATCTTCTGAGTCTCAAATAAAAATAGCCGATTATGAGCAGAATCACTCCAAAGACCGCCACGATTTTCTCGACCAAAACATAGTCGATACCCTTCTCGTATTTGACCGTGACCCAGCGATTAGCAATCTGCGTTTTCTCTTGTACATCGATACTTGCAACTGCTTTGTTGAGGATGCCCAAGAGAAGGGGGTCATCATCGCGTACACCGATGCGAAAGTCCCGGGTTCCATCAAATTTTCCGGCAATCTTCAGCTCACCGGTGTGATGCTTCTGCATCGCATAGACGATCGTCTCCAGGGCATCGACATAACCGTACACCTCTCCTTCTGCTACTTTATCGAGCCCCTCTTCGATATTATTCACTTCAACAATCACTAGCTGTGGGTATTGTTTCTTTAAAATCTCTATGTAAGAATACCCTTTGACCAAAGCAATCTTTTTGCATCCAAGTGAATGAAAATCCGCCGTAAAAGGGGCATCCATCCGTGTTGCCATGACGATAGGTATTTTGAGATACGGTTTGGTAAAGTTGAGATATTTCGATCGTTCAGGGGTCTTCATCAAGAGCGACAGGATGTCACATTTTCGTTCACGGGCAAACTTCAAAGACTCATTCCAGTTTGTGGTCGGGACAAGTTTGATGTGCGTTTGAGGGCCGATAAACGTCTCAAACAAATGGAAATAATCAGCAGACATGCCGACATGTTTCCCGTTTTGAAGAGACTCAAAAGGCATCCAGTCGGGATCGATACACATCGTAATCACTTTTTTGGTTCGTAGATAAGCACGTTCCTGCAGAGAAAACTCATAGTTGGAGGGGCGACGATAGATCATGTCCTCCAAGCTTGTGTGGTTCTCTTGCTTGGGAACATAGCCCAATACATTGTAGATATCCCGTATTCTTTGCAGTTTGCTGACATCTAAAGTAGTAAACTTTTCCGTGCCATACCCTGCAAGCTTTTTAAGCATTTTCGCTTCATACATCAAGGCATCTCTACTTTTGTGGAGTGAGTTGTATTTTTGGAGTATGATATCGACTGTTTCATCGATATGCTCAAACGCATACCGCCATCCACGATACGAGGCTTTGACAAAGGCAGCAACCCTTCGAGGCTGCTCCTGAAGCTCCTTTTTTGAGGTAAATAAAATATCGCTATAGAGATCAAACCCATACTCTTTGGGGTTCCAAATGTTGTAAGCTATCCCCTCTTTGTCCAAGGTATAGATTTCGTTGCTGAGATATGCATTCATGAGATCCACTTTTTTGTTGATCAGATCATGGATGTCGTAGGTTGGTTTGATGATGTTCATCTCATCAAAGGAGACGCCTTTGGAGCGAAGCATCGCTGCGAAAGGGGCTGAAGTCCATGCTTCTTTGTTGATCATAATCTTTTTGTTTTTAAAATCTTCGATGCGCTGAATGCCGGATGATTTCAAGCTGACCAGCACATGAGGAGATGATTGGAGGAGGGCACCGATGAGCACGACCTTGCGAGGATCCTGCAAAACAACACTCGAATAATCAATGCCAAACGTGCTCTTCCCCTCCAGCACACTTTTGACGACATCTACACCATTTTTGTATTCATGTATTTCGACATCCAAACCTGCTTTTCGGTAAAACCCTTTCTCTTTTGCCACATAATATCCGGCGAATTGAAACTGATGTTTCCAGACAAGTTGCAGGGTTACTTTTGGCAAGGCAGTCTCGTGTGCCTGAAGAAATACGAGGGAAGAGATCAACAAGAAAAGAAACGCTTTCAGCTGATTCACATTCAAACCTTTATAAAAGCTGGAATATACAATTCAATAATTACATATCAACCATATATAAAGTATTATACTTATGCTTTTCTGAAATGTAACTTGTATGAACCTTGAATATAATCTGATATAATCTCTCCTTTAATATGGAGAAACGACACGATGCAAAACCTCACCAAACTTTTAGCCCCAAAAACCACCCTCAACCCCAACCAGATCAAAAACATTTTAACGCTATTGGACAAAGGCGACACCATCCCCTTCATCGCCCGGTACCGCAAAGAACTCACCGGCGGAGCCGATGATGAGCAGTTGCGTTTGTTCCATGATGTGTA
This sequence comes from Nitratifractor sp., assembly GCA_015485845.1. Lineage (GTDB taxonomy): Bacteria > Campylobacterota > Campylobacteria > Campylobacterales > Sulfurovaceae > S017-3. Next base: position 4,683 of record WFSU01000178.1, read on the forward strand.
TTTGTCTGCCAAACGGTTGCTGGAGCGCAAAGAGGAGATCCTGCATATCCTGAGAGAACGTGAACAGCTCGATGCCAAGTTGCAGTCTCAGATCGAAGAAGCTCAGACGATGACAGCCCTCGAAGATATCTACCGCCCCTACAAGGAGAAGAAAAACACTCGAGCCTCCACCGCCATCCGCCAGGGATTGGAACCGCTGGCCAATATCCTCCAGTCTGCCAAGCTGAGCCAGGAGGCTTTGGCGAAAGAGGCCAGGCGTTTCGTGCGCGGGGAGATCGCCGATGTCGCCCATGCCATCAAGGGGGCGCAGGACATCATCGCCGAGCGGTATGCTGACATGCCCAAAGAGCGTGAAATACTCCGGGAGATGATCCAGCGTCATGGGATGATCGAGGTGAAGGGGGCGAAGAAATTTGTCGAGAATGGGCGTTTCAAGAACTACAAGTCTCACACCGAAAAAGTCGCTTACATCCCCTCCCACCGTTATCTCGCCATCAAGCGCGGAGAAAAAGAAAAAGAACTTTCGGTCAAGCTTACCATCGACACCGAGCGTTATCTCAGTACACTCAAACGCTACAAGCTCAAAGAGTGGATGGGCAGTTCCAAAGCGCTGTTGTTTGAAGCGTACAAAGACGGCTTCAAACGTCTGTTGTACCCCTCGATCGAGCGTGAAGTGTTTGCCCTCCTCAAAGAAAAAGCCGACCACGATGCCATCGCAGTCTTTGGCAAAAACATGACGCAGCTGTTTATGACCCCTCCCGTCGTGGGCAAGGTACTCCTCGGTGCTGACCCGGCGTTTCGTACGGGGTGCAAACTTGCCGTCATCGATGCCAACGGCACCTACCTCGACCACGCCGTCATCTACCCCGTCCCGCCACGCAATGAATACGAAGCCTCGCGCGATGTCGTCGCCAAACTGGTCAAAAAGTACCACATCCAAGGGGTCGCCATCGGCAACGGCACCGCCTCCAACGAAACCCAGGCCTTTTTTGCCAAGCTAAACCGTGACGGAATCACACTCCCCTATACCGTCGTCTCCGAAGCGGGGGCTTCGGTCTACTCAGCCTCGAGCATCGCGGCACAGGAGTACCCCGACCTCGATGTCACCATCCGGGGAGCCATCTCCATTGCCGGCCGTCTGCGTGACCCGATGGCCACCCTTGTCAAAATCGACCCCAAGTCACTCGGCATAGGGCAGTACCAGCACGATGTCGACCCAAAACTCCTCGAACGCAAACTCCACGAGGGGGTCGAGAGCCTGGTCAATGCCGTAGGGGTCGATGTCAACTCCGCCTCGGCTTCGCTCCTCTCCTATGTGGCCGGTATCGGGCCGAAGGTCGCCGAAAACATCGTCAAGCACCGCGAGCGTGCCGGGGCTTTTGACTCAAAAAAATCCCTCCTCAACGTCAAAGGTCTCGGAGCCAAAGCCTACGAGCAAGCCGCAGGGTTCATCCGCATACGCGACGGCAAAAGCCTCTTTGACAACACCGGCATCCACCCCGAAAGCTACGCCGTCGCCGAAGCTCTCTCCCGCTACGACGACCTGAGCGATACCCAGCGCATAGCCCAAGAGCTCAACGTAGGCGAACCCACCCTCAAAGACATCATCAAAGAGCTCTCCAAACCCGGCTTCGACCCCCGCGAAGAGCTCCCCGCCATCCCCTTCAAACAAGGACTCACCGAGATCGAAAATCTCAGAGAGGGAAGCATCGTCTCCGGTGTCGTCCGCAACATCGCCGACTTCGGAGCCTTCATAGACATCGGACTCAAAAACGACGGGATGATCCATATCTCGGAGATGAGCGAGAAGCGCATCAAGCACCCGCTGGAAGTCCTCTCGGTCAACCAGTACTTGGCAAGGATTGAGGTGATTAGTATTGATGTGGAGAAGGGGAAGGTTGGGTTGAGTTTGAAGGGGATAGTACGCCAGCAAAAATCATTAAAACAACCATAAATTAAAATATTTTAACGATTTTTATACTATTTACCGTGAAAATATGTTAAAATGCCCCTATGCTAACAAAAAAACAAATAACCAAAATAGACACGCTGCGCAAAGAGTTTTTCCAATATGCCACCGGCAAGGAGCATTTACTCAAGCTACTGTCGGAAACAGAAGTCTTTGAGCAGGTGTATAACTCTAACGCCATAGAGAACTCAACCCTGAGCATCGAAGAGACAGAGAAAATTCTTTTGCAGATAGACTTGGACAGATATGTGTCCGAACGAGAGATATATGAAGCCAAAAATCTGGCCCGTGTGACTGAGTACATCGACAACAACGCTAGAGACAAAGCACTCAGCTCAGAGATGATACTGTTTTTGCATAAGATACTCATCTCGAACATCAACAATGATATTGCCGGCAGGTTCCGAGAGGGAAATGAATATGTGAGAGTGGGCAATCACATCGCTCCGGCACCATCTCACATCGGGCAGGGGCTGGAGGAGACCTTGATGAGATACAAGGCGGATGCTTCTAAAAACATCGCCGAACGCATAGCACGCTTCCACCTGGACTTTGAAACACTGCATCCTTTTATCGATGGCAATGGACGCATAGGACGCAGCCTCAACAACTATCTACTCATACGCGAAGAGTATGTGCCCATCAACATCAGATTTTTGGACAGGCAGGAGTATTATAGGGCGTTTCAAGAGTTCAACCTGTTTGCAAAAACGGACATTATGGAGCAGATAATTTATGGGGCGCTGGTCAACAGCTATCACAAAAGGCTTGCATACCTCAAAGGCTTGAACATCGTGACACTCAATACCTATGCCAAAACCCACAAGCTCTCACACCCCAACCTCATAAACAAAGCCAAACGACAGACCATACCGGCCTTTATGGAAAAAGGCGTTTGGATGATAGGAGATGAGTAAGATATTACCGCACCAAGCCCACAAAAGACCCCGTCCATAGACGACTGGACTCGAAGAAAAAGCAGGCAAGCAAGAAGCGGTTGTGCGGGAGAGTGGAGGGGGAGTAGCAATACAGCTAAGCCTCGGAGGATATCTACCTATCCCGCCAACTGCCCCGTCACATACTTGTGCAGTACCGAATTGAGCAGGGTCTGGTAGGGCATACCCTCCTGGAGTGCTTTGGCTTTGAGTTTCTCGAGGTCGCTTTCGAGCACTTTGATGTTGATTGCTTTTCGTTTGGCATATTTGTCACTCACAGCAGATTTAATCCGGTCAATTTTTGATGCGGCATCGGGTACGGATTCGGGGTTTGACTCTTCGATATAATCGACGATTTCTGACTCATCTTTTGTGTACATTCCCTTCCTTTTATCCGTCAACATTGAGATAATTGTATCAGAAATTATTTTACATCCTCCGCTTCGCCCGATTGGTTGCCGTCGCCTCAAGGGGATTGTCGGGCCAGTAGTGTTTGGGGTAGCGGCCTTGGAGTTCTTTTTTGACTTCAGTGTAGGTGTGTGCCCAGAAACTGGACAGATCGGTGGTCACTTGCATGGGGCGGGATGCCGGGGAGAGGAGGTGGAGCGTCAGGGGGAGGCGACCGTCGAGGAGGGTTGGGGTCTGAGGCATGCCAAACATCTCTTGCAGGCGTACGGCGAGGATAGGGTGATTGGGGTCAGTGTAATCAATAGGTATGCGGGAGCCGGAGGGGACGGTGAGGCGTGCCGGGGCGAGGCGGTCGAGGGTATGGGTCTGCGGGTAGGTCAGGAGCCCCAGTAGGATGCTGTGCAGATCGAGCCCGGCAAGTCCTCTGAGAGACGTGATCTCACTCAGATAAGGGGAGAGCCATGCTTCGAGATGCTCCAGCAGATATGTAGAGGAGAAGTCGGGAAAGTCTTCCCCGTGATGATGGAGGAACGCAACCCGATCGCGCAGGGAGATTGAGCGCTTGTCCCACGGGAGGAGTTTGAGCCCTCGGCGTGCGATCTCATCGAGGAGGAGGTCGGTGGCTTCGGGATGATCGGTGGCCGAGATGGGACGCTCGGAGAGGAGGATGCTTCCGATTCGCTGTGCTTGGCGCACTTCGACTCGCTCTTCGGCTTCGTTCCACTCCAGCTCTTCCTGTTCGGTGATTTGATCGGAAAGATATTCGGTAATCTGAGTTTGACTGATCGGAGCAGCCTTGTAGATCGCGGCATGGGTTGTACGGGCATCGAGATCGGCGATGACGATCCAGGAGGAGCGGGTGAGGGGATCGTCAGCAGGGAGACGGGCACCCTGTCCGCTCTGGATGAGGTACTCCGGGCTCCCGGCCTGACGCTGCCGAGCTATCCGCTCGGGATAGGCGTACCCGAGCAAGACCCCGAGACGTTCCATCTCGATCGTATTCTTCGTGTCGGGCTCGATACGACGGGCACTTTTGAGGAGTTCATGGACGTGGGGGAGGTTGATCTTTTCAGATGTATTGCGACCGGTAGCGACACGGTGAAGCGCCTCGACCCGCTCCCGGATGTCCGTATAGCGATGGGACGCCGGAAAGATGTCCCGTTCACTAAGGAGCGTCGCAAGTAGGGAAGCTTCGTAGCCCAGACCCAGCTCGCGGGCACGCAGAGTCATGTGCGCCAGACGAGGGTGGAGCGAGAGGCGGATCATGGCACGGCCGTGTGGGGTGATCGTTCCGCTCTCATCCACGGCACCAAGTCGCCGGAGGAGTTCCCGGGCATGGGTGACAGCCGTGGAGGAGGGGGCATCGAGCCAAGTGAGGGTGGCTGGATCGTTCGTCCCCCAGTGGGAGAGTTCGAGTACCAGCGAGGTGAGATCGGCCTGAAGGATCTCAGGGGTATCGTGGGGTGCGAGGAGGCGAGAGCGTTGCCAGAGATGGTACGCCTCCCCCGCACTCAAGCGTCCGGCACGTCCCGCCCGCTGGGTCGCAGCATCCGCAGAGATGAACGTTTGGGTGAGGCGGTTCATCCCGGTCAGGGGGTTGAAGATCGAGACATTCTGAAGCCCGGAGTCCACCACCGTCGTGATCCCCTCGATCGTCAGGGAGGTTTGAGCGATGTTGGTGGCGAGGACGACTTTGCGTTTGCCCGGCGGAGGTGGAGCGATGGCGCGATCCTGCTGAGCTTTGGTGAGGTTGCCGTAGAGCGGGGCAAGGCGAGTGTCCGACGGAATATCAGCAGAGAGGATCTGCTCGACACGCTTGATCTCCCGGACACCGGGGAGGAAGACGAGAATACTCCCCTCCGATTTCCCAAGGAGCGTACGGACACGATCGGCGACCACGGCGGGGAGGGTCTGACGTGTCGGGAGCGGCGTGGCCGGGTCAAGATAGTGCCGGGTGACGGGGTAGCTGCGCCCTTCACTCTGGACGATGGGGGCGGAAAGTGCTTCAGCGATCGCAGTGGTATTGAGGGTGGCCGACATGATGAGGATATGCAGATCCTCTCGCAGCACTTCCTGAGACTCGAGCGTGAGCGCCAGCGAGAGATCAGCATGCAGCGAGCGCTCATGGTACTCATCAAAGATCACCAGCCCCACATCCAAAAGCGCCGGATCGCTCTGAATCATCCGAGTCAAAATCCCATCAGTGACGATCAAAATCCGCGTCGCCTCACTCTCCACCCGATCCATCCGAATCCGATACCCCACACGCTCCCCAACCCGTTCACCAAGCATCTGAGCCATCCGAGCCGCCGAAGCCCGCACCGCCAACCGTCGGGGTTCGAGCATCACGATTCGCTTACCCTCCAGCCAAGGCTCTTCCATGAGTGCGAGCGGCACCATCGTCGTCTTGCCCGCTCCTGGAGGGGCTTGGAGGATGAGTCGGGTGTGGGTACGGAGATAGGAGATGATCTCGGGGAGGGTTTGGGTGATGGGGAGATTAGTCGGCATTCAAGCTTTGACTGAGAGCTATTATCTTCTTTTCCAGCTCTGGGAGATGGTGTCGCACAATGTTATCAATAAAAGCCAGATCAACCCCTTCATAATCATGTACGATGTAGTTGCGCGTAAAGTAGGCACCTTCTTTATCTTCCTTTAGCCCATATTCTGCCACGACATCATCGTCGAGCTTTTTGAGTGTTTCGCCAATCTGAGCAATCCCCATCAAGATGGCCATTTGCCCTTCGTAATCTTCCAGGGCAGGAGTAATCCCACCATGTCTTTTGACAATATTAGCAATATTTTTACACATATCAACTATGAATTCTGCTTTGCCTTGCAAAGATTTTTTAGACATAAAGAATATCCCGCATGATATGTTTTTTTCCAGATAGTGACAGGTTATTCTTGGGCGCCAAATCAACCCTTGTACCTAACGTTTTTGAAATATTTTGTTTGATTTCATCAAGTTTTTTGAAACCAATGAAGCCTTGGAAATTTTCAAAAAATGGTTGCTTTAAATGATAGAGAATGTCCACATCACTTTGAGGAGACTGTTCCCCTCTCGCGTAAGAGCCGAAAATGCCATCAATTACAAAACCTTCTTTCTCATACATAGATTTCAAAGATTTTATTTTGAGAAGAAGATCTTGTTGTGTCATAGGATACTCCTGTTAGTCATGGTAGTATTATAGCATAGAGGTGTTTGGTTCTGAAAACATTCTTGGGGCTGGGGTTTTAACCCCATCAGAAGTTACGCTGGTGCGCTTGTGGGACTGAAGTCCCGACCCCAGACACAAGTGCTCATGTCGCGTAGAGTGTGCAATTGCACACCTTTCGACGGTCACATTGCAGGGATAGTTTAATAAATCGCGTTGCGATTTTGGTGTGCTGTTGCACACCCTACGCGAGGTTAAAGCCCATTTTGCGGAAAATCTCCTCTACTGCTCCCTCGATCATTCCGTACACTTCCTCCGCACGATTGGGTTCATAATACAGATCGGCTACCTCTTGGCCATTAAAACCATAATCTCCAAGCAAGGAAACATTCTCCAAGCCCAGCGCAAGCAAATCAGCAAGATTGCTCCGATCCATGGCGATGATACGACTGAAAGAAGCGAGGTCATACTCGGAGATATGGGTGGAGCGCTGGTGGGTGATGTCGATGCCATGCTGGCGAGCCAAATTGGTAGAGACAGAGCAGGGGGGTTCGCCGTTATGGTAACGGGAAGTACCGGCGGAGGCAATGGTAATGTCGATGCCGTGTTTATCGGCTATGTGCCGTGCGAGCCCCTCAGCCAGAGAGGAACGGCAAATGTTGCCAAGGCAGACGAAGAGGATCGAGGGCATCAGGCGAGATAATCCTGCAACGCTTTGGGTTCCAGGACGTCTTCGTGCCCTTTGATCTCTTCGATCGCCATGGCGGTGGCGCGGGCGGCGGCGATGGTGGTGAAGTAGGGGACGTGGTTGCTCAAGACCGACTGGCGGATCACTTTGGCATCGCTCTTGGAGGAGACATTGTCGGAGGTATTGATCGCCAGCGCGATCTCTTCGTTGCGGATCATGTCGTCGATGTTGGGGCGGCCTTCGGAGATCTTGAGGACTTTGGTCGCAGTGACACCGGCCGCTTCGAGGGCGGTGTGGGTACCAGAAGTGGCGACGATCTCGAAGCCCAGATCGGTAAACATTTTTCCTATCTCTCCGGCATATGGCTTGTCGATCTCGGTCAGGGAGAGGAAGAGGGTGCCCGAAAGCGGGATGTCGTTTTTGGTCGCAAACTGGCTTTTGGCAAAGCTGGTGCCAAAGGTCGCCGAGATCCCCATCACTTCACCGGTGGACTTCATCTCGGGCCCGAGGATCAGGTCGGATCCGGGGAGTTTATTGAACGGGAAGACCGCCTCTTTGACCGCGACATGGCCACGAAGCTTGGGCTCCATGATCTTCTTGTCGAAGTCCACCATGCCGAAGGTGTCGTAAAACTTCAATGCTTCTTTGAGGTCGCCCTGTACCATGACACGGGTGGCGACTTTGGCCAGGGGGACACCGGTGGCTTTGCTCACAAACGGAACGGTGCGGGAGGCACGGGGGTTGACTTCGATGAGGTAAATCTCCCCTTTGTGGATGGCGTATTGGATGTTCATGAGACCGACGACCCCCAGCCCCAGTGCGATCCGGGCGGTTTGCTCCTTGACCTCCTGCTGGAGTTTTTTGGAGATCGAGACCGGGGGGAGGGAGCAGGCAGAGTCACCGGAGTGAATCCCGGCCTCTTCGATGTGCTGCATCACTGCACCGATGTAGACATCTGTGCCATCTGAGATGGCATCGACATCGAGTTCGATGGCGTTGTCGAGGAATTTGTCGATGAGGACGGGGGCATCGTTGGAGACACGGACGGCTTCGTCCATGTAGCGGCGCAGCTCCTCATCGCTGTACACCGTACGCATCCCGCGTCCACCGAGGACAAAGCTGGGGCGCACCAGCACCGGATAGCCGATGCGGTTGGCGATCGCCATCGCTTCATCTTTGGCGTACGCGGTGCCGTTGTCAGGCTGACGGAGGCCAAGATCTTCGATGAAGGTGGAGAATTGTTCCCGGTCTTCGGCCAAATCGATCACCTTGGCGGTCGTGCCGGAGATCTTGGCACCGATGGCGGTGAGGCCTTTGGCAAGCTTGAGCGGTGTCTGACCGCCGAAGTGGACGATTACCCCATCGGGCTGTTCCGTCTCGATGACGTTGCGCACATGCTCGAAGTCGATCGGCTCGAAATAGAGGATGTCGGAGGTGTCATAGTCGGTGGAGACCGTCTCAGGGTTGCAGTTGTACATGATGGAGGTGATTCCCATATCTTCGAGTGCAAAAGAGGCGTGGACGCAACAGTAGTCAAACTCAATCCCCTGGCCAATCCGATTGGGGCCGCCGCCTATGACGAGAACCTTGCGGTTCTCGTCTGGTTGATGGTTGATGGTTGATGGTTGATGGATTGTGGATGGCAGGTTGGTAATATTGGTGGTGGAGTAGAGGTAGGGGGTGAGGGCTTTGAACTCGGCGGCGCAGGTGTCCACTTCGTTGTATTCGAGGGTGATGCCAAGCTTTTCACGGGCAGTGTAAATGTCGTTTTCACTCAGTTCGAGCCCTTCATGTTTGTTGAGCACCTGGGCGATCATCGCGTCGCTAAAGCCTTCGCTTTTGATTTGACGGAGGCGTGTAGCATCGGTGAGGAGAGCGATGTCCATGCTCTTTTCGCTCGCGACCAACTCCTCGAGTTGATAGAGGAACCAGCGGTCGATCTTGCACAGATCAAAGACGGCATCAACTGTCATGCCGCGACGCAGTGCCTCGAAGACATAGAGGAGTCGGTCTTCGTTTGGGCGGCGGATCTCCCGGACAAGCGTCTCACCGTCGCAGGCTATGGGATCGAAACCACTTAGTCCGGTTTCAAGAGACTGGAGAGCTTTCTGGATCGACTCCTTGAAGGTGCGTCCAATGCTCATCACTTCGCCGACGGATTTCATTGCGGTGGTCAGAGTAGAGTCTGCCATCGGGAATTTCTCAAAGGTAAAACGGGGGATCTTGCTCACGATGTAGTCGATCACCGGCTCGAAGCTGGCCGGGGTGCCAGTGATGTCGTTGGTGATCTCATCAAGGGTGAAACCTACGGCGAGCATCGTGGCGACTTTGGCGATGGGGTATCCGGTGGCTTTGGATGCCAGAGCTGAGGAGCGCGAAACACGCGGGTTCATCTCGATGACGATCATCCGCCCGGTCTCGGGATGGATCGAAAACTGCACATTCGAGCCGCCGGTATCGACCCCGATCTCCCGCAGGATCGCAAAACTGGCGTCGCGCATGTGCTGGTACTCTTTGTCGGTGAGGGTGAGTGCCGGAGCGATGGTGATCGAGTCGCCCGTGTGCACCCCCATCGGGTCGAGGTTCTCGATCGAGCAGACGATGATGCAGTTGTCTTCGCGGTCGCGGATCACTTCCATCTCGTACTCTTTCCATCCCAGCAGCGACTCTTCAATGAGGATTTCACTGATCGGGGAGGCTTCGAGACCACCGGCGACGATTGCTTTGTACTCGTCCATATTGTACGCCACACCCGATCCGCCACCGGCAAGGGTATAGGAAGCGCGGATAATCAGAGGAAAGCCGATCTCCTTGGCCGCTTCGAGTGCCTCATCCATATTGTAGGCGTAGCGGGAGATCGGCAGATCCATCCCGATCTTCTGCATCGCCTCTTTAAACGCTTGTCGGTCTTCCCCTTTTTTGATCGCAGTCGGATCGGCTCCGAGAAATTCGATCCCGTTCAACATCCCCTGCTCGTGCATGCTCATGGCAACGTTGAGTGCCGTTTGCCCGCCCATGGTCGGCAGAATTGCATCGACATTCTCTTTGGCAATGATCTTGGCGATCACCTCCTCGGTGATGGGCTCAACGTAGGTACGATCGGCAAACTCCGGATCGGTCATGATGGTGGCGGGGTTGGAATTGATCAGCACGACGCGGTAACCGAGCTCCTTGAGCGTCTTGGCCGCCTGGGTGCCGGAGTAGTCAAATTCACTGGCCTGACCGATGACGATGGGTCCCGATCCGATGAGAAGTATGGTGTGGATGTCATTGCGTTTTGGCATGGAGAAATATCCTGATTTTAGTTGAGCATTATACCGAAATATCGGTTAGAAGTGGGCGCTGTTAGCGCCCATTGAGGATGTCCATGGCTGACTTGCGTTTCGGTTTGGGTTTCGGGGTGGGGGTATCAGGGGTGGCCGACACTTCCGGAGCAGGATGGGTATTCCCCGATTTCTTCGGTTTGGGCTTTTGTTTGGGCTTTTTCGGCTTGGGATGGTGCAATACTACGGGTGGTTTGGGCAACGGACGTGCCTCGCTCTCTTGAGGAATTTCAAATTCCGTAAGATCTACCACATTATCCTGTGTTTGAACGGCCTCAGGTATGCTGCTGATTTTCTCCTCGGTCAAAACCTTGTTTTCCACTGGATTTGTCAACGTCTTGTTGGCGTCCAGCCGGGTCTGATCTTTATCATAAGTGGAGGCGAGGTAAGGGGTGGGATCAGCAATCAAGAAAAAATAATCGGGGTGAAGCGTGTCATTGTATGTTTTGATATACGCCGTTTTGTAACTGCTCTCTATTTTGACTTTTTTGACCGTACCGACCGGGACATTGGCAAAAAAGAGGCCATCGAGACCACTGGTTTCCACCTTGTCCCCCACATCCACTTTGGCCCACTTGGGGATAAATTTGATCACCATTGTTTCCTTGTCAACCCCTTCGGCAATCCCGGGAGAACGACTTTTACCGACAAAAACACCAAAACGGCATCGTGGATTGGACGTGAGATACCCATAGAG
>WFSU01000179.1 GCA_015485845.1 Nitratifractor sp.
TGTCGAGGGGATCGGGAGCTACGGCAACTGCATGGGGGTGCCTACCGTCGGCGGGGAAATGAGCTTTGACGGCAGTTACAATGGCAACATCCTTGTCAACGCTTTTGCTCTCGGATTGGTTAAGAGCGATGAAATCTTCCTCGGGATCGCAGAGGGGATCGGCAACTCGGTCATGTACGTCGGCTCCAAAACCGGTCGGGACGGTCTGGGCGGTGCGGTGATGAGTTCGGACAGCTTCACCGAAGAGTCCAAGAGCCTCCGCCCGACAGTGCAGGTGGGTGATCCGTTTACCGAGAAGCTGTTGCTCGAAGCGTGTCTCGAGATGTTCCAGACCAAGAAAGATATCGTCGTGGGTATCCAGGATATGGGCGCGGCGGGCTTGACCAGCTCGGCCTTTGAAATGGCCGGCAAGAGCGGGGCAGGGATGGTGATGCATCTCGACAAAGTCCCTGCCCGGGAAGAGGGGATGACCCCGTACGACTTCATGCTCTCCGAGTCGCAGGAGCGGATGCTGGTTTGCGTCAAAAAAGGGCATGAGCAGGCGGTGATCGATATCTTCGACAAATGGGATCTCGATGTCGCTACCATCGGCGAAGTGACCGATACGGGCAACATGGAACTCTACTGGCACGGGGACAAAGTCGCCGATATGCCGATTGCTCCCGTGAGCGAAGAGGCGCCCATGCTCGATCGTCCTACGAAGCGTCCGGAGTATCTGGACAAGATTGGAACACTTACTATAGACGATTTCCCAACGGTGGACAACCAGACCGCCTTCGAGCGCCTCCTCGCCTCGCTCGAAGTGGTGGACAAAGCCTGGGTTTATAATCAATACGACTCCATGGTGCAAACCAATACCGCCAAGCACCCCGGCTCGCTCGATGCCAGTGTCATCCGGGTCAAAGAGACCGGCGGAGCACTGGCGATGAGCTCGGACTGCAACCCCCGCTACTGCTACGTCGATCCTCAAAAAGGGGCGGCACTGGCGGTCATGGAAGCCGGACGCAACGTCGCCATGAGTGGTGCCCGTCCGCTGGCGATCACCGACTGCCTCAACTTCGGTAACCCCGAAAATCCCGAGGTGATGTGGCAGTTTGCCCAGGCGTGTGAAGGGATCAAGGAGGCGTGCAAGGAGCTCGAGACCCCTGTCGTCAGCGGCAACGTCTCTCTCTACAACGAAACCAACGGAGAGAGTGTTTATCCCACCCCTGCCATCGCCACCGTCGGGGTCAATCCTGATGCCAATAAAGTACTTCCAAGCGCTTTCCAGGAAGAAGGGGATGCGGTGCTTCTCATCGGAGAGACCCGAGGCAATTTCGGCGGATCGCTCTACATCAAAGAGCTCTTCGGCGAGACGGTCGGGGTGCTTGAAAATGTCGAATACTCACAGGAACTTCGCCTCTGGCAGTTGGTGATCGAAGCCAACGAAGCCGGACTGCTCGAAGCCGCCAAAGATGTCAACGTCGGCGGGATCGCTATCGCCCTGGCCAAGATGGCTGCCGTCGGGGGCAAGGGTATCGTGGCCGATGCCACCCTGGATGATCCCCGCTGGATCTTTGATGAGACCCAGAGCCGTGCTTTGGTCGAAGTCAAACCGGAAAACCTCGAGCCCGTTGCCCGTAAGGCACTTGAGCTGGGATTGCGGGTGGAGAAGATAGGAGTGATTGGCGGAGACATGGTGCAGATCAACGATGTTTCTCTCCCTCTCGAGGAGCTGAGCACCCTCTATTTCAACCGTTTTTCTGAGGTGATTGAACAAGATCTCTAAGATGAAACTCCTCTACCTGACGGACACAGATGCCGCCGCTTTTGCCCAGACATGGATCGAGGACGCCGGTCACCCTGAGATCGAGATCATGCCTCTGCCCGAAGGAGACTTGGTCGGTGCCCTCGCACCGGAAGGAGAGACCCACCTGCTCGTCAGCGGCAGCGAAGCGACTTTGCAGCGTGTAGTGGCGTATGCCTGGCGCATGCATCTCACGCTCGGTATCATTCCTCTTCCTGACCAGACCCGCCTGAGACGTGCCCTCTCCCTCCCCGGCAATCCGGCTGAATTGTTCACCATCGTCGCTCATCCGTCCGCCGAAGCCCTCGATTTGCTGCTCTGCAACGAAACACCGGTGCTCGAGGATGTCCGGATCGGGGAAAATGCACTCCTTGAAACGTATGAATTTGATACGGAGAAAGGGTGGTGGAGACGCCTGTGGCAACGCGTGCGCACCCGGGATCGGAACCGTGCCCACACACTCCGACACCACCGTTTCACCCTTACCACGGACAAAGAGGAGACGATTGCCCTCTCGGCCATCGGCCTCATCGGGCTGAACCACAACAACCACAGCTGGATCGGTCACGCCCTGCGTCAGGAGCTCAGTGCTACCGACGGGCAATTGGCGGTGATCGCTCTGGCACCGACATCGTTGTTCGAATTTTTTATCGCCTATCCTATCCGACTGGCCTGGCGACGCTGGCGACAAGTGACTTCCCTTCCCCGAAGCTGGGGGTACCTCAAAAGCTCACAAGTAGAGATCGATTCATCAGAGACGTTGGAGGTTGTTGTGGACGATGCCGTGCACCTTCAGACGCCGGTGACCCTGCGCACGGAGTCTGCGGCACTCCGTTTGAGTGTGGGGGAAGAGTTCGCTGAACGCCAGCTGGCACCCAGAAGTACCCGCAACGTTATCCGCCTGGCCGGCGTGCCCCGGGATGAGGAGCGCATGGAGTATTTCACACGGGGATTGCCGCTCTTTGCCCATGCCTCGCAGGAGCAGTATGCCACGCTGTTCAGCACCCTCCGTGATGAGGCACAGTTGGGATGGACGTTTGCGATCCTCCTGATCCTCTCGACGGTGCTGGCGACACTGGGGCTGTTTATCAACTCCGCCTCCGTTATCATCGGAGCGATGCTGCTGGCTCCCCTGATGCAGCCGATCGTGGGGCTGAGTATGGGGGTATTGCGCCGGGATACAGGGTTGCTCAAGCGTGGGGCTCTCTCCATCGGGGTTGGGGTCGGGCTGGTGCTGCTGAGTGCCATGACGATCGCTGGACTCGTGCCGATGCATGAGCTTGGCAGCGAGATGGCCGCCCGGCTGAGCCCCACCATCCTCGATCTGCTCGTCGCCATCGCCTCCGGTGTCGCTGCGGCGTATGCCAAAAACAATCCTGACATCTCCGGATCGCTGGTCGGCGTGGCCATTGCCGTCGCATTGGTACCGCCGCTCTCAGTCGCGGGGATCGGGATCGGCTGGGGGAGTTGGGCGATGTTTGCCAATGCCATGCTTCTCTTTGTGACCAACCTCGCCGGGATTGTTTTCGCGGCGGCACTGACGTTTCTCATCCTCGGATTTTCCCCCATCCGAATCGCCAAACGGGGCATCGTCCTCTGGGCCGGAGTGGTACTGCTCATCGCCATTCCCCTCTACCACTCATTTGAACAGATGAAAATCCGATCCGATATCCGCCAGACGCTCTCCCATCTGCATTTTACCTACAATGGCCAGACCCTCGCTCTGAGCCGGGTCGAGTATGTACAGCACGGTGACCGTCCGCAAGTCCGCTGCGATGTCACAGCCGACCGCACTCTGACTGCCCGCGAACGCATTTACCTCAAAGAGATGATCACCCGGGTCGTGGGGCGCCCGGTAGAGATCCTTGTTACCGTTCGTTATCGGTTGTGACGGTTTCGGACAATGGATAGTCGAATTAAGTCCCCACTCAGTCCGCACGAAGTACACTGTATGTAATCAATATTGCAGGAAAGAACGTGTTCATCAAAAACGGCATCCCTCTCTACTATCAACTCAAAGAATACCTCCTCAAAACCATCGAAGAGTCGTACAAACCGGGTGATCTCCTCCCCTCCGAAGGGGAAATTGAGAAGCAGTACGGCGTGAGCCGGATTACCGTCCGCAAGGCGATTGAAGAGTTGGCGCGGGAAGGGATCGTGGTCAAAAAGCAGGGCAAAGGCACCTATGTGATGGAGCAGAAAGTCCTCTATGATGCCAACACCATCGGCTCTCTGACCCAGCGCCTGATCCAGGAAGATCGCCACCTCGAGACCCGGTCGATCGAATACATCCTCCTGACCGATGCCCACCATGTCAAGGATATGCTCCAGTGTCAGGAGCTCTTGTGCATCAAGCGTTTCCGCCTGCTGGACGGTCAACCCTTTGCGATCATGCACAATTATATTGCCGTCGATCGTGTCCCGGGCATTGAGGAGCGTTTCGACATCGAATCCCTCTACACGTTTTACCGTGAAGCCTACGGGATCACCTTTGCCCAGGCGGAAGAGACGGTCGAAGCCCGTGCCGCGACGGAGGAGCAAGCCCGACTATTGGAAATCGAGCCCAATGCACCGCTGCTCTCCCTTCAGCGCCTCTCTTTCGATGCCAAGGGGAAGCCTATCGAGTTTTCCGACCTACTCATCAAAGCCAATATGTACCGGCACAAGATCCGGCTGACCGCTTAAGCACTTTTCAGACTTTCCTCTTCGCTCTCTGCCATCTGATCCTCCAATCCCCGACGCATCTCTTTCCAAAAGGCTTTCCCGGCTTGGTGTGAATCGTTTTCAAAGGCGTGCAACCAGTGTAGCAGTTCAGGATCGTTATTCCCCTCGACTTCATGTTTGCGTTTGAGAAACGTATGGACAAAATCGATACTGCGCTGAGACTCCCAGGGGTGGCTGACATTGTGCGCATTGATCTCGGTGACCAGTGTGCGTATGGTACGTAGATACGCTTCCTTCTGCCCGTAGACATGGTCGACAAGTTCGGGGATCATCTCCTCCGCCCAGGCACGGTGGAAGCGGCACATTCCGATCTCATCGAGGATCAGTTCCTGCATGAAGCGTTCTGCGTTGCGGCGTCCCAGCTCATACGGTGGGACAAAATCCTGGCCGTAGTAGACATAATACTTGCCCATGATCGGCATGGGGGAGAGGACGCCCGGGGTCCAGTATTGGTTGGGCACCATCCAGCCGTCACGGCCGTTGGCGGTGTAGACAAAAGTGTCGAGGATCGCCGGGTCAAATTGTTCGGAGAGGCGACGTGCCAGCACACGGGCTCCATTGCGCAGATCGAGCGCCCCTTTTTGCAGGAGGAGAGCCTCGATCAAGTCGATGGCCAGTTGCGCATTGTGTGCGGAGCTCTTCAAGAGATCAAAAGTACTCAGATTGAAGTCCGGCACCGCCTCCACCCCGAGATCCTCCGGAGCTATGTACCCGACGTCGAGGCATTCCATCAGCCACGAGAGGATACCCCCGATAGCGATGGCATCGAAGCCACAGGCATCGGCATAGTGGTTGATGCGCTCGGCAGCCCGTTGGTCAAAGACACCGATCTGCGGACCCATGGCCTGGTAGGGTTCGTAGTCCTTCTTGTGAGCACCGTTCATTTTTTTGCACATGACCGCGCAGGGTTCCCCACAGTTTTTGTGCGCTTTTTTATCACGGATCTCTTCGTTGAACTGGGTGAGATAGTGGTCGAGAATGTAGCGTTGGTTGAGGTCGAGACGTTCCGCTTCACTGCGGTAGATGCTGCGGTAGTTGAAGGAGAGGAGGGAGCCGCCCAGGGTAGTATAGTTGGATCCCAGCGTGCCTCCCGTCTGGGTATCGGGGTCGAAATTGTATTTGCGGGTTGAAGCTTTGTCCTTGGCCGCCAACCCCATGCCGTATCGCTCCTGAAACCATGCATCCGCTGCGTGGCGGTCGCGGAAGTTCTCCGGAGTGATCTCTCCTCCATAAATGATCGCCGCAATCCCATGTTCACGGTAGAGTTGACTCCCAAATCCTCCACGTCCTGCCCAGGTGTCGACGGGAGAGCGTGTGCCCTTTTTGACCGGAGCCGATCCGATAGCTCCGAAATCGGTTGCTTCGGCAGAAGGGCCGGTAGCGAGGATACGTGGATCATGGGTGTACCGATCTGAGAAACGCTCCAAGGCATAGTCCATCATCGCATACACGCCCGTCTCTCCCTCCTGCCAGACTGCCGGTGCATCCACCGACTCGATCTCCAGCTCGAGCGACCCGTCTTGCCGCCGGTTGAGATAGAGGAGGGAAGGGGTAGCGGCTTGCCCAGTGATGACGAGCATATCGAGATCCATCTGCCGAAAGACCCAACCCGCTCCTCCCATGCTCGAGACGAAAAAGCCTTCCCAGCTTCGGGAATGACCGGTGACAATAAGACGGCTCGATCCCGAAAAAATTGATCCGGAAAAGAGCCCGATGCCTAGATTGATCCCCTGGTATTTTTCACTCAGGTGCACACCGAGATCCACCGGCCCGAAATAGTCTCCTATCGCATACTTTTCCACACGATGGGATCGGTCGCCGACATTAATGATCAACACTTTCATTTCACGCTTCATCTCTCTTCTCCAGTAATAATGTAATAACATTATAATGAGTAGTATATGAGAGAAGACTTATTTTTTTATGTGATTAAGATGTCAAAAAAAATATTTGCTCACTTTTCTATCCGTTTTTCGGTGCAATTAAACTTATTAGGGTAGAATGCTCTCTCATTATTCTATCTCCCATTGACCGAAGGAATCCGTATGAAAAAACTTGTGTTACTCTCCGCACTTTCCATCGTGCTCACCCTTTCAGCCTCCGCTTCCAAGCGTATCGTCGTCAACCTCTCTCAGCAACGAGCCTGTGCCTATGAGGGGTCGCAGACGGTCTTCTGTGGCAATATTTCGAGCGGTAAGCCCGGCCACCGCACGCCCACGGGTCACTTCCGTGTGCTGGAAAAAGACATTGACCATGTCTCCAGCAAGTACCCTGAACCCAATGGCGGCGCCAAAATGCATTATATGCTCCGCGTGACCGGCAGCGGGATTGCTATGCACCTGGGCTATGTTCCCAATTACCCGGCCTCACACGGATGCATTCGTATGCAGAACGGTTTCGCTCAGCGCATGTTCAGCTGGGCGCATGTCGGGGTACCCATCAGCGTGATCGGTACCCCTCCCGGGCGGGTCAGTCGCTCGATTTTTTCCCACACCTACTCGTCCACATCTCGGCGTGGGGTTTCGACTCCCAATGATATTATGGCCGAATTTATGGGGCGTCACATACGCACCAACCGCACCAGCAGACGAGCCGTACGCAAAACGGTACGTAAGCGCAGTACACGCAAAGGACGGGGACATCACCGTCGTATTCGACACATAGATCCGCTCAAAGCGTTGGCCGCACGTTAATCATTGAAAGGATTCGGTATGCGAAAAATACGGATTTGGATTCCACTGGTTCTGCTTGTCGTTGGCTTGATGCCTGTGCATGCTTCCAAACGTATTCTTGTTGATTTGACGCATCAGGTAGCGATTGCCTATCAGGATGGCAAAGTTCTCTTTTTCGGGCGTATCTCCTCGGGGAAACCCGGGAGAGAGACCCCGACAGGATCGTACTATGTCCGCGAAAAAGATGTGGATCATGTCTCCAATCTCTGGCCGCAGCCCAACGGCGGCGCGCGTATGCCATACATGCTCCGTATTACGCGTGACGGGGTGGCAATGCACCTTGGGAATACACCTGACTACCCCGCATCACACGGTTGTGTACGGATGCAGGATGGATTTGCCCAGCGGATGTACAACTGGGCAGAGAAGTGGACCAAAGTGGACATCGTCGGCAAAGCTCCCGCCCATTCTCCCGCCGTGGCGCTTCCGGCGTATGCCCGCAGCAGCAAAATCCTCCGTCGTTCTCTTGGTGGAGTTGACGGCAATCCCCTGAGCATCTTCAGCGCCAATCCCAAAGTAAACGGAACCCCCAGAGAGAGGCTGGTTTTGAACACTGAGGAAACGAAAACTCCGGTTCGCCCGTCGACAAAACCGCGACATACTCGACCGTTGGATATTTTCAGTGCCAATCCGAAGCGGCATGCTTCTGCCATACACACAGCTCGAAAACGCTCACAAAAAAAGCGTATTCGTAAGCCTCACAAACGACGCAATCCCCATCCCAATCCTCTTCACGCCGTCAGCTCACACTGACGTTCTTTTCCCCTCGTCCGGGGAGATCATTTTAAAAGTATGCTATACTTGTCATAATGATATGGGAGGTATGGCATGACACCCAAACGGGTTTTGTTGATCTTGGTTATGACATTGCTGGCCGTTATTGCCGGATGCAGCGGTGAAAATCTCTACGATCTCCTGACCAATTTTTCCCGTCATCAAAGCCGACTTGTCCAGAAAAATCAACCCATCGGCGGCCACCTGCATATGGCGTATTTTGACAACAACCTGCCGGATAAGCCTACGATGGTTCTCCTGCATGGGTTCGGAGCACAAAAAGAGGTGTGGCTCCCCCTTGCCAAACGTCTGCACGCTGATTATCGCCTGATCATTCCCGATCTCGTCGGAGACGGTGAGAGCTCCAAGCCGATGGAGCTGGATTACTCAATCGGAGCGCAGGCACGACGACTCCACCGCTTCCTGACCCGCCTCCATATCCGACGTCCGATTGTCGTGGGCAATTCCATGGGGGGTGCGATTGCATTGGTGTATGCTTCCCGTTATCCGACGGAGAGACTGGTACTGATTGATCCTCTGGGATTTGAATCCAAAAAATCCTACCTTGAAGAGCAAGGGATCGCTGAAGCGGAAAAAGTCTTTCTCGGGATTTGTTCGAGGAAAGATATGGCGCATTTCCTCGGGATGGTGTACGACCATCCGCCGTATGTCCCCGGTATTCTACTCGATTATATGACACGGAGAAAATGTGCCGTCTCCCGCCTCGATACCCGCAAAGCCCGGAGTCTCTACCGCACCGACGGCGGCTGGGTGTTTGCCCGGATGCTGCCGGGAGCCGCCCGACGGGTGCAGTCTCCTGTGCTGATCCTCTGGGGTACCGAAGACAAGATCCTCAACCCGGCAAACGCCACAGCTTTCCGGCGCCACCTGCCCGGATCGCAGGTCGTCTACATCCCCCATGCCGGGCACGTACCGATGATGGAAAAGCCGGATCAAACCGCTGCGGCGATGCGGACGTTTCTCCGCCTATAGGATGTGAATTTTCTTCTAATGTAGTGTGAGGTACCTCATATCCGCAATTCCAGCTTATTCACCCGATAGTTGTGCACAAGTGTTTGGATGATGCTCTGATAAGGGATGCCAATCTCATTGGCACGTTGTTTGACAAACTCCAGATCGGCACGTTTGAGGTTGAGACTGATCTGTTTCTTTTCGTTGAGATACTCCAGTGTCTCAGCGGCCATCTGCTTGAGTGCATTATTGTCGAATGGTTCGCTTGCAGGCGGATGGGTTTCGATCGCGTCGAGCAGTTCGAGTTCTTCATCGGTGTAGGGCATGTCAGCTCTCCTTGCGGTATTTTTTGTGCAGCTTGCGACTGGGGATGATGTTTTTGAGAAAGATATCTTCTCCGTCATGCACATACGGTACATAGTGGACATAGCCACCCAATTCGATCACGTAGATGTATTGGTTGGGATATTTGTCTGTGTTGGGGTGCTTGAAATGATCGAGGACACCGTTGCGCCTGATCTCTTCGACCACATCAAAAAATCCAAAACCTCTCTCGGCTTTGAGGATGGCGTTTTTCTCTTCACTCCATCTATACACTATACCACCTTAATCAATATATGAGACCATTATATCCTGTATAAAATAATATGTCAATAGACGCTTTAGCCCCTTTACGCTAAAATATCCCAACACTCTATCGGGTAAGGGGCGGGTTGGATATGTTGAGACTTGATAAAACCCGGATCGATGCGATGGTTTATGAGCTGTATGGGCTGAGTGATGAGGAGATCGCGGTGGTGGAGGGGAAAATATGACAATTTGACATATATTTGGATGTGATTCGAAAAAACAGGCATACTGCTGTAAACCCAACAAAGGAACGACGGCTCAATGCATGTTTTTTCAGAAGAGGTACTTCTTCTCCATGAACGCGAGGCAATCAAAGAGTGGACACGCGACAGCAGCAATATCAAACAAGCAATGTGGGGGAATCCTCCGGATGAAAAATCCAGCATACTGGCGCGTACACTTTTTGGATTGTTTGAGCGATATACGTCAAATCTTGTGAAGGGTACCAGACTGTATCGGGGAATGTCCATTCCGAATCATGTATTCGCAATGCTGGGATACGATACGCTCAAAGTCGGGGACAGTTACAGCCCGGACGAACTGGCGGTCACTTCGTTTACCCGATCCAAAAGGGTTGCCTATGAATTTGCGCGGGACGGGACGTTTGCACATAAAGTTTTAATCGTTTTACCTTCCGGTGATGGAATGCTGGATATTGCGCCCCTCTCCACAGAGGTAGACGAGCAGGAGACAATTCACAGGCAAAATTTATGGTATACTGTCACCAGAGTTAAAGATATTCCAACCGGAGGTTCATCGTGGAAAATAATCATTCTAAAGTAAAAAAACACTTTACGATGGCCGATATACCGGCCAAAGAGAGAGAAACTATCCTATCACAGGCACGTCAAACACGACAACGTGTCCGAAGTACTATTCGAAAGAATAAATTGCAAACCCCACCTAAAGCGATCGACGCTGCATTGGAATAGTAGAGCGTCGTTTGCGACTAAACCATTTTAACATACTGCTCTCCGCAATCGTATCATCTACTGTTAAGAATATAGCTATGGATAAAAAAGAATCTGAACGGGAAGGATGAGAAAAAAGATTGATTGGTTGCGGAGACAGGATTTGAACCTGTGACCTTCGGGTTATGAGCCCGACGAGCTACCGAACTGCTCTACTCCGCGTCAGTTAAAGAAGTGAGATTGTACCTGCTTTTTCACAAAGCAAGCTGAAATCTCCGAATGGATGGGGTAGAGGGACTCGAACCCCCGATGACTGGACCAAAACCAGTTGCCTTACCACTTGGCCATACCCCAAAAGAACACCATAAACGCTCGGTTTATGTGGACGGCATTATAGCTTAAAAGTTTTAAATTGTCAAGAGTTCTTCGCTTGCTGGCACGAAATTATATGTTCCGGATGTGATTTGGCGCGATACATCGCTTCGTCCGCCAGTGAAAGCAGCGTCGAGACGTCGTGGCTGTCGTCGGGATAGTGGGCGATCCCGATGCTGGCCGAGAGGGAGATATCCTGACCATCGATCGTCAGAGAATCCTGCAGAGCAGCCAGAAGCTTCCGTGCGATGCAGAAGCTCTCATCCGCGTGGGTGATTCCAGGGGCGATCAGGGCAAATTCGTCTCCCCCGACACGGGCGAGGGTGTCCCCTTTGCGCAGGGCATTTCGCATGACTTGACTCACCTGCTGCAGAACCCGGTCACCAACCTGGTGCCCCAGGGTATCGTTGATCGCTTTGAATTTATTGAGATCGATGAACAACAATGCCACCTTGTTCTTCTGCCTGTCGGCTTGCTGGATCGCCTCAGCGAGGCGCGTATCAAACAAGGCGCGGTTGGCCAGTTGGGTCAGATTGTCGTGCTGAGCCTGGTGGCTGAGTTTTTCTTTTTCTTCTTCAAGCTTCTGCTGCGCCGTGAGGTGGTGGCTGATCTCCCTCGCCGTACCGACAAACCCGTCAAACTGGTTGTTATCATCCAGCAAAGGGGACGCCTGGATCTCAAATTGATTGGTATTGCTATTCCCCTGACACTCATGGATGACATGGATGGTTTTTTGCTCCTGGCGCATTTCGCGCAGAGGACAGACACGCACCGATGGGTCACACGGAGCCTCGAGACCGTGCAGGAGATGGTAGCAGGCCTGCGCCGTATCTGTCTCTCCTGCCGTTTCCGGGTGGAAAGGGGAATCGTTGAGAAGCTCGATGCGGTAGTCATCGTGTACGACCATGATCGGATCCTGAATACTGGCTATAATCGATCGGAGGTAATGGGCGTGGTGTTCATTTTCGAGAGCATGGCGTTTGCGTTCCGCCTGGAGGAATGCTTTGGTGGCGGCACCGGAAAGGACATCGACCAGATTATCCAACTCGATGGGTTTGTTGATATAGCCGTGGACACCGAGGCGTATGCTCTGCTTGTAATAATCCATATCAGTGTACGCAGAGAGGATGATGATGATGGTAATGT
The DNA here is from genome assembly GCA_015485845.1 of Nitratifractor sp. Taxonomy (GTDB): domain Bacteria; phylum Campylobacterota; class Campylobacteria; order Campylobacterales; family Sulfurovaceae; genus S017-3. The sequence continues at coordinate 12,048 of WFSU01000179.1, forward strand.
CCGGATCCATCTCACGGATCAAGGTCGCCATCTCCAAACCATCCATACCGGGCATATTGATATTGGTCAGAATCAGGTCAATCGGATGCCGGCGAAATTTCTCCAGCCCGTCCTGTCCATCGACTGCGACGACCACATCACGAAAAAACTTCTTGAGCAGCTCATAGGTTGATTCGCGAGCTACTTGATTGTCCTCGACGAAGAGGAGAGTCAGCTGTGATGTTTGCACTATAAGGTCATCAAAAGTGTTCAATTTCTCTCCTTATCTGTCTCACCTGTCATTTTTTTTACTTATTGCATTATAGCACAGTAAAAATAAGTCTTGTCCCCGTGTAAGAAGTATTTGATGATCTTGAAAGGAATCACTGTAGCTAGGGAGGGTATAATACCGCAGAAAAAGACCACGATCATGCATGGTATAAGGACAGTTATATGGCAGCAGAAGCAATAGCACGCGTCGAGAAAGCGATCGAAGAGATCAAACGGGGCCGGATGGTCATCATGATGGATGACGAAGATCGGGAAAACGAAGGAGATCTGGTCTATGCGGCGACATTCTCGACTCCGGAGATGGTCAACTTCATGGCCAAAGAAGCCCGAGGTCTCATCTGCACCCCTGTCAGCCGGAAAATCGCCGAGCGGCTTGATCTGCTGCCGATGGTGACGCACAACGACGCCAACCATGAAACGGCTTTCACTGTTTCGATTGATTCGGTCACTGCTGAGACGGGGATTTCGGCAGCCGAGCGGGATGACTGCATCGTCCGACTGGCGCATCCACAGACGGTGGCGGGCGATTTCGTCCGTCCGGGACATATCTTTCCCCTCATCGCCAAGGACGGCGGTACACTGGTGCGCACCGGCCACACCGAAGGCTCGGTCGATCTGTGCAAGCTCGCCGGTTTGGCTCCGGCGGCGGTGATCTGTGAAATCATCAAAGACGACGGCACCATGGCGCGCCGGGATGATCTGATCCCCTATGCCCAAAAACACGACCTGCACATCGTCTACATCTCCGACATCGTCGCCTACCGGCTGACCAACGAGAAACTCATCGAGCGGGTCGGGAAGGAGACGATCGACTTCCACGGTACCCAAGCGCAGAAAATCACCTACCGCGACCACCTCGGCCGCACCCACACGGCTGTGACCCTCTACAAGACCCACGAGACCTGCAACGTCAAGTTTCACAATATCGGCCGCGACATCGATCTGATCCTCGACAGCACCCGCTACCACGCCCTCTCCGGAGCGATCGACTACCTCAAACAAAACGGCGGTGTCCTCATCTTCCTCGATACCCACACCATCTCCAAAGAACAAGCCAGAGAATTCGGCGTCGGCGCCCAGATCCTCAAAGACCTCGGCATCCACAACATCCGACTGCTGACCTCTAATACTGAGACGGAGTTTGTCGGTCTCAGTGGATTTGGGCTGGATGTGGTGGAGAAGATCGAGGTATAAGGAGCCATGTTTAACGAAATTCTTTTCCTGGATATCGAGACCGATCGATCAGGGGAAAAGATTTACGAAATTGGCGTCCTTTGTCGCGAGCGTCAATATCAAAGTACATCTCCGAAAGGTATCGCCACTTTTGTCCAACTTTGCCATCAGGCGCAATATGTCTGTGGACACAATATCCTCGAGCACGACCTTCCTCAGATAGAAGAACATTCCGCTCTGTATCATGAATTGTTACGGTTTGAAGTGATCGATACCTTACCGCTTTCTCTGCTACTTTTCAATGAACGTACTCATCATGCTCTTCCGAAAAAGTACAAAAATGAGGATGAGTTTTTAAGTGATCCCGTCAAGGATTGCCAATTAACACAAAAGTTACTGGAGAATGTGATAGATCAATTTTTATCCCTGGATTCTCACTTGCAAGAAATCTTCTATTCACTGCTAAAAGATGAGAAACTATTTCATGGTTTTTTTGGTTATTTACTCAATCACGTGGAACTGACTAAACGGGATGAGAAATCTCTTTTTGCTTCTATCCTGTCCTCGCATGAAAAGTGGATTGTCGATGAGGACTATTTGCAAAAAATGCTTGAAGACTCCAGAGTAGAACTGGGGTATATTCTGGCACTTTTGACACCGAACATCGAGAGCAAAGCCCACCCACCCAAAATCTTGTATGACTATCCGAACATTGTAGAGCATCAGCAGAAACTCTGCTACGATCCCGTACGGTTATCGCAGGAGCTCAATGCTGTCTCTAAAGAAATTTTTGGCTTTGGGACCTTTCGTAATTTTCCCAAACTCAATGCATCTCTTCTCGGTGGAAATAATATTTCACAACGCGACATCATAGAGGCAGCTCTGCGCAAAGAGTCGTTTCTGGCGATTCTCCCCACGGGTGGAGGGAAGACATTTACTTTCTGGTTGCCGGCACTTCTTCAGGCTTCCCGATACAAGTCCCTCACAGTTGTCATCTCACCTCTACAAGCTTTGATCGAGGATCACATCAAGAGTTTTGAGGCCAAAGTGGCCAACTACAAAGCCGTGGCCATCAGTGGATTTCTCACGCCACAAGAGCGCAACGATGCTGTGGAGAGTATCACCAACGGTACAGCGGATATTTTGTATATCGCACCGGAGTCGTTACGTTCCAACTCCATCTTTCAATTGCTGAAAAATCGCTACATCGAACGCTTTGTCGTTGATGAAGCGCACTGTCTCTCGACATGGGGAAATGACTTTCGGCAGGACTACTATTATATTTGTGATTTTATCCACGATTTGCTCGATGCTAAACCTTTTCAACATCATATTCCTGTTTCCTGTTTTACTGCTACGGGGAAGCCGGGGGTTATTGCCGACATCAAAAAATATTTTGGTGACGGGCTGGGATTGGAGCTCGGAGAGTACTTGGCCACTCCTGAGCGAAAAAATCTCCGCTATCGAGCGCTCGATACCCCTCGCAAAAATAAATACACGGCTCTACTGACACTCATCACCGAGCATAAAGGTTCATCGTTGGTCTATATCCCCACATCCACACGTCAGTGTGATGAGGTAGCAGAAAAGCTTTCTCTGGACACCGGGAAAAGCGTTCGCGCGTTCCATTCTAAAATTGACTCCCAAGAAAAAATGGAGATTCTCCGGGGGTACATACTTAATGATATCGAAGTAATTGTGGCGACGACGGCATTTGGAATGGGGGTAGATAAGGCAGATATTACACAAGTAATCCACTATGAAGCTTCTGATTCTCTCGAAAATTATGCCCAGGAAGCCGGAAGGGGTGCCCGTAATGAGAAGCTTGAAGCCATGTGCCCTATTTTGTATGACGAAACAGATCTTGACAAGCATTTTCAAACCCTCAGACGGAGCAAGATCAGTGTCCCTGAGATCAACACAATTTTTCGTGTTATCAAAAGGCACAAGGGGGATCGTATCCTCATGACCGCTCATGAACTTGCTGAAGCTGCGGGGTGGGATCCGGAAGAGAGTACTGAAGATATCGACACCAAGATCAAAACCATTTTGCTTGAGCTTGAACGAGAAGGCTATATCCAGCGTAATCGTAATCGTGTCCAATATTTTGGAGATTCGGTTGCATCCGATGCACGCGAGAAACTTGCAATCTTTTTGGATAATAGAAAAGCATCCGATGAAGAGCGCATATCCTATACACTCATTCTAAATCGCTTGATCAAAAAGGGTAATGATTTGAGTATCGAGATTGATGATATCGCCTATGTATTGGGTATCGAGCGAGACAAAGTTGCTTTGGCCTTGCACGAATTCAAAGAAGCAGGGATTGTGGGAGGAGGGAGAGATCTTGCGCTTAAATTGATCGAAAACCTCTCCGTACTGGAGAAGTTATTGAATATTGAAGAGGTTATTTTTGATTTCCTTGTTCATCAAACTGGTGATACGATCTCGATCAAGGAGATTAACGAAGCACTGATCGGTCAAGGTCTAACGAGAGAGAATGAAACAGATCAGATAAGAAAGCTGATCAAAAAATGGAAGAGTAAAAACTTGTTTGCTTTCAAACGTATTGATCGCCAGCGCAATGTCTGGTATTTTCAGTTTGAAGACACACAAAAATTTCATAGCTTTTTGACTCGCAGAAAAGAGCTCCTGTACAAAATATTTAACGTGCTTCAAAAACAATGTTCAGAAATAAAAGAATGTACGATAGAGACATCGCTTCATGACCTGAAGGTACTGCTTGAAAATGATCAAAAGGCAAAGAAATATTCGTTCAGAGAGATAGATCGTGCTCTTCTGTTCCTCCACGAGTTTAAGCTGATGCACCTTCAAGGTGGACGGTTTATCTATTATGCCCCTATGGAGATCGTGAAACTCGATGCCATGAAGCGACAAAACAAAATCTACACAAAACAGGATTACAAGAATCGCCTCGAACCCCATTATCGCGTCAAAACAGAGGGAATCCACATCATGGGGGAATATGCCAATCGGCTCCTCAAAAATCCCAAAGATGCCTCGCGTTTTCTCAAAGACTATTTCACTTTACCTTATGAAACATTCAAGCGCAGATACAAATTGCTCAAAGAAACTATCACGCGCCCCATCACCCGTAGAAGATACCAACAAATTTTTGCAAAGCTGAGTGGCGATCAGAAAAGGATTATTGAGGATAATCAATCTCAAACTATGATGATCTTGGCTGGGCCGGGTAGCGGGAAAACCCGTGTCTTGGTACACAAAATCGCTTCGTTGGTCCTCATGGAGGATGTCAAGCCCGAACACTTCATGATGCTTACTTTTTCTCGATCAGCTACTCGGGAATTTCGTTATCGTCTCTACGAACTAATCGGTGAGATGGCATACGAAATGGAGATCAATACATTTCATGCTTATGCGCTGAATCTAATCGGACGAGTGGCGGATGATAATGGAGAGGTTTTGAAACACTCCATTGCGGAAGCGGCAAGACAAATCAGGGCGGGGAAGATCATGCTCCCTTATCGCAAGGCACTTGTCCTTGATGAGTATCAGGATATCGATAAAGAGTCTTTTGAACTGGTGGCGGCAATTGTAGAGGCTCAGCCAGATATCCGGCTCATTGCTGTCGGGGATGATGATCAGTGTATTATGGGGTTTAATGGTGCAGATAATCACTATTTCCTTGCGTTCAAAGAGCGTTTCGGTGAAAAAAGAAGCGATGATGACAATACTGTACCGTACAGCGAATATGCTTTGTTGACCAATTACCGGAGTACAGCTTCGATTGTTCGTTTCAGTGAGGCATTTATTCAGCAAGTGTCTGATCGGATCAAACGTGCTGCCTTGCAAGCAGATCGCCAGGAGGGTATGCGTGTTTTGGTAGGAAACTATCAAGGGAAATCACTTTTGTATCCTACCGTTGAACAAGTAGAAAATTGGATAGACGACGGTGAAAAGATAGCCGTATTGGCATATACTAATGACATGGTACTTTCTGTCTACTCCGCGTTACGATCTTTGGAAATACCTGCACACTATCTTGTGAGTGAGAGCGGGAAGCGTTTTGATGTTCGAGATATAGATGAAGTGCGATATTTTGACCAGACTCTTCAAAAATTTTTTCGAATCGGAGAGCCGTATACCAAAGAAAATTTCGAGGAATCGTTGGAAAAAACATCCAACCATTTTCAAGGTTCAACCAACCTTTTTCTTCTTCAAAAAATCGTACATAGATTTCTTGCACAGTCGGAGAGGTTGAGTGCTTCAGCTTGGATGGAATGGCTTGAGGGATTGGAACTGGATGAGTTGGAAAATAAAAACACGCAAGTCATCGTCACGACGATTCATAAATCCAAAGGGTTGGAATTTGACAGAGTAATACTCGTTGCCGAAAAAAAGGTCAGTACAGATGAAAATTTTCGGCTTTACTATGTGGGGATGACACGCGCCAAACATCAACTGGCAATCTTCCACCACGATCAAAGAGTCATGCAAATTCCTGGCCAACATGCTGATCATGTACGTATCAAGCCTATGATAGAAAAACAAAATCGGCTTGCAGTACTTCTTATGGGACTTTCAAGCATTTATCTTGGATTTGTTGGAGAGCAAAATCGTAGGGATATAGTTATATGTGCAGGAGATTCTCTGGAGTTTAGACGTCATACCTCCAAGCAGGTTTATCAAATATTCTATGGCAATGTGCTCGTGGGACAAGTATCCAAACGGTTTCAAACTCAGATAGAAGCATATCTCAATCAGGGATATATTTTTTCAAAAGTTACAGTGGATTATGTTGTTCATTGGGAAGAGAAAAAGAATAATCGAACCTTGAAACATGTTTTGGCGTATATTGAGATGGAACGATCTTTTTATTGACCCCAAAAAAATCCATCCCCCAATCTCAAACTCTCATATATGGTATAAAAACTGATTTAAAAAACTGATTCTGCACTATGATGGTAA
>WFSU01000180.1 GCA_015485845.1 Nitratifractor sp.
AATCGCAACGCGATTTATCTGGAAGTGAAGGCTTCAGCCTCACCCTGAGTTTGCCATGTTATTTGACCTTTGGGCGGGACTGAAGTCTCCGCTTCCGGGAAAATGCCGTTGGAAGGTGTGCAATTGTACACCCTGCGCGAGCCAACGAATTGTATCTACGCCAAGTTCAGCTTCCCCTCTGACATCCGATACACCCGACCGGCGATTGCATCGCAGTCGGCCTGTTCATGGGTCACCATGACCGTGTGGAGCCGGTGTTGGGTCGTGAGCTCCCGGACGAGGTGGAGCATCTCGGCACGGGTGGAGGGATCGAGGCCGGTGAAAGGTTCGTCGAGGAGGAGGATGGGGCGGTCGCGCAGAAGAACGCGTGCCAGGGCTACCCGCTGTTGCTGACCGCCGGAGAGACGGGAGACGGGGGTGTCAGCGTAGGTTTCGAGGTGCATGGAGGCAAGGATATCTTTTGCCCGTGATGTTTCTTCGGGTGTGCCGTGCGTCTTGCCGTGCAGACCGAGGAGGACATTCTGGGTGGCGTTCAGGTGTTCGAAGAGATTGTGGGATTGGAAGAGGATCGAGACGGGTCGTTGCTCCGGGGGAAGGGTGCTCAGAGGAGTGCCGTCGAGGAGAATCATCCCTGCATCGGGGGTAAGGAAGCCGGAGAGGAGATCGAGCAGGGTCGATTTGCCGCTGCCACTCTCTCCGAGGATTCCGACCACTTCGCCCGCTGCAACGCTCAAGTCGTAGTGATATGTCTCCGAGCGATCATCGTGTCGATACGTATAGGATAGATCATCAACGCGCAGCATGGGATTCCTTGGTTTCGTTGTCCCCGTATTGTACCGCAAAAAACACCCCGAAGACCAGTACCAAAAGCACCAGTGCTACTCCGGCTGCATCGGTGGTGCGGTAGGAGCCCATGAGTTGATAGAGATACCACGGCAGGGTGGTGATCTCCTGGTTGCCAAAGAGGGCGATGACCCCGAGATCACCAAGTGAGAGGGAGAACGAAAGGGCGGCGATATAGCCGATCGATCGACGCAGATACGGCCATTCGGCATAGCGCCAGCGCTGGAGGGGACTCAGCCCCAGCGAAAAGGAAAGTTTATCATAACGTCGGGCGGTCTTTTCCATCGCGGGAATCATGATGGCGAGGGCAAATGGGAGCGACATGAGGAGATTGGCACTCAAGATGGCGACAATGCCCCATGAGGTCATGCTCCCACCCATGTCACGAGCGATGAGGAAAAACCCCAGACCCATGATGAGAGATGGGACGGCGAGGTACAGATTGCCCGAGAAGGCGATCAAGAGTCCGAAGAGGCGTCCCATCCCCCGCTCAACGATCCGCAACGGCAGCCCGAAGTGACGCCGGGCATCGGCCAACATGAGTGAAAACACTACTGTCAACACAGCTGAGATCGCAGCAATCCCCAGGCTCATCCCCATCGAACGGAGAAACAGGGGTCGGGAGAAGAGATGTGCAAGGTCAGCATGAAGACCATCGAGCACCACGGCGATAAGAGGGAGAAGATACATTACGCTTAGTAACAGGATAGTCGATCGTTGGAGGAGGGCTGTCTTGCGCGTCTCCGGCCATGGGACGAGGCGGCTGGATTGTTTGAGGTTGTTCAGGCCTTGAGGCATCCCGGAGGCGACGAGAACAAGAAGGATGGATATCATCAATTGGATTGCGGCGATCTGGAGAGCTGCCGGGAGATCGAAATCGATCCGTACCGCCTCATAAATCGCCACTTCGAGAGTATTGTATGCCGGAGAACCCCCAAGAAGAAGCACAATGGCAAACGAGCTGAAGCAGAGCAGAAAGATTGTGATCCCGATACGGGGGAGGGTGCTGTGTATCGCGACCCATTCCAGCGTACGAAACCGCTGCCAGGGAGAAAGGCCGAGGCTGGCACTGAGGCGGTATTTCTCCACGGGAATCGACTCAAAGGCACGTAACAGTCCGAGAGAGGCAAACGATGCGTTGAGATAGACATGGGCGATGAGGATGCCGCTGAGGCCATAAACGTAGCTGCCGAAGGTGTGGCCGGTGAGGAGCCGTGCAAGTTGATTGAGCCAGCCGTGGTTGCCCAGTACCGTGATGATCCCGAAGGCGACGATGAGCGAAGGGAGCACCAGCGAAGAGCCAAACAGTGCCACTACTATCCCCCGACAACAGAAACGGGGCTGATGGGCAAGGCTCCAGGATAGCAGAAGACCCAGCAGCAGTGAGAGAAGTGTCGAGAGGGTCGCCTGGAAGAGGGTAAACTTCAGAAGGGAGAGAATCCTATCGTTTATAGGAAACAGAGCGATTCCCCCGGCTTCATGATAGAGGGTTCCAAAAAGCACCCCGGCAAATCCCAACAACAAAACCGCGACGATTAGACCCGGCCAGAGTGTGATGCGAAATCGCCAGAGTTGCTGAAGCATTCAGCTCGCCTTCCTCGTTCTCCATCTCCCGATGGGGAATGCATACATATGGTGCGCAATTGCGCACACTACGCGTGGGAGTATATGTTTTGAAAAAGGGGCTGGGACTTTAGTCCCACTTGATACGCTGCGCGTTTGGTTGGACTGAAGTCCAAGCCCCATAAAGAAGGTGTTGCGTAGGGTGTTGCACCACAGGCACTCCCTTCGGTCGTCCCCTGACAACACCAATCGGTAAAAGAATAACACATATTTATTGGCTTGATGAGCCTCCTCTGTTGTCGATGTGTTTGGTGTTGTGGGGGCACAACACCCTACGCGAGATCGGAATGCATCCATACCGTTGAGAGCGGTATGTGTTCCATATCGGGAGATATGGAACAAGAAATTGCTTTTCATAGTTCTACTTGGCAATCGCCCCAAGCCATTCGTCGATCCATGCTTTGCGGTTCTTTTGGACAGTCGCGCCATCCATCAGGAGCATTTTGGTCGGGACGTAGAGCTTGTCAAACCCGGAAGGAAGCCCTTTGGCTGTCTGGCGCACGGGATACGTCCAGTTGGTCGTAGGGATGATATCAGCAAACGTCTCCGAAGTAATAAAGTCGAGGAATTTCTGTGCCAGCTTTGGATGTTTGGAGGACTTAAGTGCGGCTGCCAGCTCGATCTGTCCGTAGTGCCCTTTGGGGAAATTGGCGGTTTTATACTGGAATTTTTTCTCGGCAATGATATGGTAGGCTGGAGAGGTGGTGTAGGAGAGTACCATGTCGGCCTCGCCTTTGAGGAAAAGGTTATACGCCTCCGACCACCCCTTGGTGATGGTAAGGATATGGGGAGCGAGGCGCTTCCAGTAGTCGGCGGCTTTGTCACCATATTGGGCCTTGACCCACAGGAGGAGCCCCAGGCCGGGAGTCGAGGAGCGGGGATCTTCGATCACGATCTTAAACGATTCAGGCATCGAGGCAAGCTCTTCGAGAGAAGTGGGGACTTTGTGGGTCTTGTTGCTGTCATAGACAAAGGAAAAATAGCTGTAATCGTACGGGACGAAGGTATCGTCTTTGTACGATGCGGGGAGGGTGAGTTTGGAGGTGTCGGTGTGATGCGGGGCAAACAGTCCGGTAGCCTTGGCCATCTCAGCTATGGAAGTATCGAGTCCGAGGAGGACATCGGCCTGGGTAGTTTTCCCTTCGAGTTGGATTTTTCGCAGCGATCCGATGGCACTGGAGGAGGGAACGAAGCGCAGAGTACAGTTGTTCGCTTTTTCAAAAGCCGCTTTGACTTTGGGAGCCGGTCCCCAGTCGGCGGCAAACGAATCATACGTATAAACAGTAAGGGTCGGTTTGTCGGCTGCGTGCAGCGTCATGGATGCCAGGAGTACAGTGGCAATGAGTGTGAGCGTTTTTTTCATGGTGTGTCCTTTGTGATATCAATCTGGCATACGCCAACCCATCAGGAGGCGGGACTTCAGTCCCGCAGTGCAGGGCTGAAGCCCTGCCTCCGTCGTTGGATAAACGATTGCCGGTCAATACTATGTAAAATGATTGTAAAAAGAGAATAAAGGGTCTATCGGGGGACAAACGCAGTATATCTCTTCCTTACGCCGGTGTTATCCGGTTCAAGTTCAACGGGTAGGCCATGACCATGGGCCTTCTCAGCTAATAATATTAGCACCCCGAGAGAGTTGAAGTGACACTATAACACATCAGGATAAAAATAGTCTTAACGGTAGATATGCAGATGAAACGGTTGGAGGAGTGATGTTCCATATCGGGGGGGATATGGAACGAGAAGTTGAAGAAGTTGTGATTACGGTCGCACGTAGGTGTAACCATCTTCTTCAAGTTGGGTGATGCGAGCAACACCGGAGGGAACGACAATAACCCCATCAATCAAGTCCGGAGCTTCCCCCGTCTTGGCAATGATAGCCTGGATGGTATTGTTGCAGGCACTGAAGCGGATATTATCCTCTTGCGCCATGGTACGAACAAGATCAGCATTGGGGGTACCTTTGACCAGGAGCTGGAGTCCCGGTCCGTAAGCAACCACTTCGATTTTCACGTTGTCTTCCCCATAGTGCTTGACAACGTTCGCAACGTTTTTAAGCACAAGCTTTTGTGTCAGGGGATCGTTACGATCTACATGAACAACGATGTAATGTTTCCGGTGTCCCCACCAACTGCTACCGCTTCCAAAACTTCCTGCCATGAGAGAGACAGAACTTACCATCAGCGCGAGAAGCGCAACTTTTAAAAAACGACCCATGGATACTCCTTTGAATGTAATGTCGAACACTCAAATTTTACCCAAATTCAGTCAAATAAAAGTCAAAAAAGTTTCAGTATTGTATCCCGGACAGCTCCTGCGCCACTTTTTTCCGTTTTGCTTCGGCTTCTTCCAGAGCCGCCCGATTCTGGGCGATGACCGCTTCGGGGGCGTTGGCGACGAATTTTTCGTTGTTCAGCATCCCGGAGAGTTTGGCGATCTCTTTGTCGAGTTTGGCAAGCTGTTTTTCGAGTTTGTCGATGATGCCGCTCATGTCGATGTCGGCGGTGGAGATGAAGGTCTCGACGTGGTCACTGACATCGGCGACGGCATTGTCCGGCTTGGCATCGACGAAAGTGATGGTGCCTACTTTTCCGAGCTTCTCGATGAAAGCTCCGAGCATCGCCTCATCAGCGGGGCGACCGAGCTTGACATACGCCTGGTCGATGGGACGGTTGGCCTGGTCGATGAGGGTCTTGCAGCGGCGCACCGAGACAATCGCTTCGATGGCCAGAGCAAAATCGTCCATAATCTGCACGTCGGGTTCGCCCGCTTTGGGGTAGGTCTGTACCATGATCGACTCAGCCTCAGTCAGCTCCGTACCGCTGAGGCGTTGATAAAGGTATTCGGTGATGAAAGGCATGAGGGGATGGAGGAGTTTCATGGATTCTTTGAAGATGCTCCCCAACTCCCCAACGCTCTCTCTGCTGGCTTTACTCAGCTCGATCCCCCAGTCGCAGAATTCGCCCCAGAGGAAGCGGTAGAGGGTCGTGGCGGCGTCGTTGAAACGGTACTGATCGATCGCGGTGCGGGTCTCTTCGACCGCGACGTAGAAGCGACTGAGTATGTAGCGCCCCAGCGGGGTGGTGACGGCCTCGGGATCGAGGTCAGCGAACGTGTCCTGATTCATCTGGAGATAATTGGCGGCGTTGAAGAGTTTGTTGGTGAAGTTGCGCCCTTGTTCGAGCTTCTCTTCGCTGAGCTTGATGTCCCGTCCCTGTACCGCAAGGATCGCCAGCGTGAAGCGCAGGGCATCGGTGGAGTAGCGGTCGATCATCACCAGCGGATCGATGACGTTGCCTTTGGATTTGGACATTTTCTGGCCGTGTTCGTCCTTGACGAGGGCGTGGAGGTAAATGTCGGGGAAGGGGAGCTCTCCGGTGAGTTTCTCCCCCATCATCAGCATCCGTGCCACCCAGAAGAAGAGGATGTCAAATCCGGTGATCATGAGGCTGTTGGGGTAAAAGTCCGCCATGTCACTCTCATTCCATTTTTCCCCTTTGAGCGCCTCGCCGTTGCCCCAGCCGAGCGTCGAGAACGGCCACAGGCCGGAGCTGAACCACGTATCGAGGACATCGGGATCCTGATGGATACGGTCACTGCCGCAGTGTTCGCACACCGTGGGCGTCTCCCCCTCGAACGCAAACTGACCGCCGCATGCGTCACAATGCATCACCGGGATCTGGTGCCCCCACCACAGCTGGCGGGAGATGCACCAGTCGCGCAAATCATTCATCCAGGCGTTGTAGCTGTTGATCCAGTGCTTGGGGAAGAAGGTCGCTTCGCCGGCGTTGACCCGGTCGATGGCGCCTTGTGCAAACTCTTTTTTGACAAACCACTGCTTGGAGATATACGGCTCGACGATGTTTTTGCACCGGTAGCAGTGGCCGACCTGATGGGCGTGATCTTCGATCTTCTCGATGAAGCCCAGTTCATCCAGTTTGGCTACCAACGGCTCGCGCGCTTCGAGGCGCTCCTGCCCGGCAAATTCCCCGCAGTAGTCGTTGAGAATGCCGTTCTCATCAAAGACGGTGATAAATTCCAGATCGTGCCGCTTGCCCACTTCGTAGTCGTTCGGGTCGTGTGCCGGGGTAACCTTGACAAACCCAGTACCAAACTCCCTGTCGACGTGCGCGTCGGCGATGATCTCCACGTCTCGGTCGATCAGTGGCAGGCGGACGCTCTTGCCGATGAGATGCTTGTGGCGCTCATCCTCGGGGTGCACCATCACGGCGGTATCCCCGAAGAACGTCTCGGGGCGGGTGGTGGCGACGACGACTTCGCCGCTGCCGTCGGTGAGAGGGTAGCGGATGTGGTAGAGCTTGCCCATGTGGTCTTCGTGCTCGACCTCGATGTCGCTCAGCGCCCCGTCATGGGTACACCAGTTGATCATGTAATTATCCTGCACGATGTACCCCTCATCGTACATGATCTTAAAGGCCTTTTTGACCGCATTGGCCAGCCCCTCATCCATCGTGAAGCGCTCCCGGCTCCACGCCGGAGAGACCCCCAGACGGCGCAGCTGGGTGGTGATGGCGTTGCCGGAGTTTTTCTTCTGTTTCCAGGCCAGCTCGAGGAAAGTTTCCCTTCCAATCTCCTCTTTGGTCTTGCCCTCGGCGAGCAATTGCTTCTCGACGACATTCTGGGTGGCGATCCCGGCATGGTCGGTTCCCGGTTGCCAGAGGGTTTTGTACCCGTCCATCCGTTTGTAACGGACAATGATGTCCTGGATGGTGAAGGTCAGTCCATGTCCGATGTGCAGGTGGCCGGTGACGTTGGGCGGAGGCATGGAGATGCAGAAGGTTTTGCCCTCCTGCTGGATGGCGGTGTTGCCCTCAGTTTCGAAGTAGCCACGATCCTCCCAGATCCGGTAATAATCACGCTCAAGGGCATGGGGTTCGTAGGTTTTTTTGGTGGGTTCGCTCACGGGAAATCCTTGGGTCGCGCAAATGCGCGGCGAAAATATCCCGCGATTATACCGTGGGGGGGGTTAGAGTGAGCTATTTCCCCAAGATTTTTTTTGCGAGGCTGTTCCCATCTTCAAATGCTTGTTCACATTTGTTATGAACGATGGCAGGAGTAAAAGATCCTGTTTGAGCCATGGATGCATACATGACTATGTGCTTGAGGACTTTAGCAGTATCATCAAGAGTTGCTTTGAATGCCGGATCCTTGTAAAAATCAGACTGCTTCAACACGGCGATCGAATCGGTCCAAATCTTCACCCCTTGATCCCAGTGTTTCTGAATCGTCGGATCGGGGAGTTTCCACATCGCCATCATGTAGTGGGCGGAAAGGCGGCGTGCTGACGCGGCGATTTCGATGGCAGCATTGAGCGCTTCGGGATGGGCGATTTTAGTTTGAGCGAGGAAAGCTTTTTTCAGTGCGAAAAGATTTTTGATCACGGCACGGATGTTGTCATGGACGAACTGTGCCTGTGTACGCATTTTGGCTCGATCGGTATTGCCCTCTGCCGTCTGAAGTGCTTTTTTGACCGGTGCCCAGGCGGTAAGTCCCTCCGTGGCGAGCTGCTGGATATGCGGATCTTTGAACGTGCTTTTCAACGTTTCCATGAGAGCATCATGAACCTCGATATTCTCTTTGAGCCGCTTTCCTGGATTTTTGAAGGCAATCTTCGCCCCGATGGTCGTGTAGTTTTCGAGCATGGCTCGGACATTGGACATTTCGGAACCGAGCGCAAGAATAGCATCGACCTTATGGGTGATCGCAGCCGCATTCAGGTGCACTGTTGAGAAAAAAGCCACAGTCAAAAAAGCGGCAATCCTGAAACGTTTCATATATGGAATCTCCTGCTTTGGAATATAGTAGTATATCTTACCTTTGTCATAAAATTGTCAACTTATGATAGCCAAAATCAACATAGAGCTACTTTTTAGCCCCCTTTGTGTAAAATAGCCTCACTTTTTCTCAAGGAACTGTTTTTATGTCCCACAACACCATCGACAACATCGACGAAGCCCTCACAGCCCACAAACTCAGCAAACTCGACTACGCCCACATCAAGGAAATCCTCAAACGCGAACCGACGATGGTGGAGCTCGGGGTTTTCTCGGCTATGTGGTCGGAGCATTGCTCGTACAAGTCATCCAAAATTTACCTCAACGGCTTCCCCACCGAAGCGCCGTGGGTGATTCAGGGGCCGGGTGAAAATGCCGGGGTGATTGATATCGGAGGCGGGATGGCAGCGGTGTTCAAGATGGAGAGCCACAACCACCCGAGCTACATCGAGCCGTTTCAGGGAGCTGCTACCGGTGTGGGCGGTATCCTGCGGGATGTCTTTACCATGGGTGCCCGTCCGGTAGCCAACCTCAACGCGCTGCGCTTCGGTGATGTCAACGGGGACTCCGAGACCAACAAATACC
>WFSU01000181.1 GCA_015485845.1 Nitratifractor sp.
CAAACCCTACTGGGTGGTTCACAGCCGGATTCGCCCCGAAAATAATAATAGCTTTTGCGTTTTGGATATCACCTAAGTGATTGGTCATAGCGCCATAACCCCATGTATTCGCCACACCGGCGACTGTTGCACTATGTCAAATCCGAGCTTGGTGATCGATGTTGTTCGTCCCGTACATGGCGGCGAATTTTCGGAAATAATACGCCTGTTCGGTACTCATCTTGGCTGATCCGAGGAAAATCGTCGACTCAGGACTCTCACCGCGCAAGCTTTTGAGCTTGGAGGCGATTTCGTCCAGGGCGGTATCCCAACTGATACGTTTCCAGGCGCCGTTGACTTTTTTCATCGGATACTTCAACCGGACATTTGATCGCACCATGTCGATCATATCGGCACCTTTGGAGCAGTGTCCTCCGTGGCTGATCGGGTGATCCTGGGCGACTTCCTGTCGTACCCATACGCCGTTCTGGACTTCCGCTATGATCCCGCATCCAACCGAACAGGACGTACATACCGTCTTGATCTTTTGGGATCCAGGGAACGGATCTTTGACCTCTTCTTCCGTAGCCGGTCGTGTCGCTCCTGCACTGGCAAATGCACTCGTCGCCCCGAAGGCTCCGGCGACTGCTGCCATTTTCAAAAACGATCGACGACCGACCTGGGTGGAGAGGGCATCGTGTGTGTTACGTTGCATACTCACAACCTCCTGATTGTTTGTCGTGTGTTAACGGGCGGCGCGGTAATACGCTTCCCAGGCTCTGGTCTTCTTGTAGGTAATCTCTTTTTTGGGCGAGTGACCTACGACGACACCGTTGGATGCATCGGGCGGGGATGATTTGGCGACGGCGACGACGGTGGTAGCTGCGGCTGCGGCACCTCCGACGGCCAGTGTCTTCAAAAACCCGCGTCGTTGTTCTTGCATCGTGACCTCCTTGTTGTGATAGGTTTGACCCTGAGCGACCCGTGATGAAGGAGTTTCGGGTTTCAAAGGGTCATTTCAGGGAACGCGCCATTCCCTGAGATGACCCCTCGATCAGTCGATCTGTTCGAGACCGGCTTCATCTTCGAAGGTGGAGACATCGATTTCGCAGCTCTGGCTGAGCGATTCGGCCGCTTTGGCGGCACGGTTGGCGGCACGACGTTTGGCCTCTTCGTCAGCGATGAAGAGTTGCTCCCCTTTGGGGGTGACGACGTGCCCCTCTTTGGGGGCTGGGACATCAAAATAGAGCCGCTCAAACGTCATAAACGCCCGCAGTACTACGGCAAGAGAGCGGTAGGCGACGGCCGCATCATGCTCATAAAGCCGCTCGGTAAACACATCGATAAAAGGGTTGATGATATCATCAAACAAACACGTGTGCAGGGAAACATAACTCTCACCTCCATCTATAATCAGCTCGATCAACTCGTGCATGAAGGTCATCAGAAATCCGATGCTGTCTTCGGGCTCTTTGTATTCTTCTTCATTGCGTCGGATGCGGGTTTTGGCGAGGAAGTTGCGCACTTCGACCGTCTTCATGCCGCTTTCAAATCCTTCGAGGTAATACGAAGCAGTGGTACGGACGATCGGGCCGGTAGGGACATGAAAAAGTGCATCGTATTCTTGGATGAGCCCTTCGGTGCCTTCTGCATCGATGAAATCCCGCAGTGAACGCAAGGCATCGGCCGAGTGGCTGTCGAGGGGGTTGTCAATCAGGACATCGAGGGCTTCCCGGACGCCGTCGTAGCGGTCGGGACGGGTGGTAAAGACGAGCATTTTGCTGAACAGACCGTAATAGAGGGATCGGGCGGGGTTGAGGGTAGACTTATCCATGGGAATTTCCTGTGGTTTGAGTGTTGAGGTGGTCTCGAAGCATGAGTTTGGGCTTGCAGTCGGGACAGCAGTAGAGGGTGCGGATACGGGTGGCATCATCCCCAAACCGGGGTGCCATCATATTGGCGATCTTTTCGACGGCTTTGACGGTAGCAAACTCTTTGCCGCACTCGACACACTTGAAGAGCTCATCCTGCGCCAGAACCACCTGTTTGAAGTAATTCGGTTCCAGGTGGAGTTCGTCGTGGTGGACGGTGATGCAGTCGGGTTCGGGGCAGACGTATTCGCAGTAGCCGCAATCGGTACACATCGAGGCGTTCAGCCGGAGGGTGTTGTCCTCCGGATGCGCCGTGAGGGCTCCGGCAGAGCAGGCACCGACACAGGCGACACAGAGGGTGCAGGCATCGGCGTTGACCGTGACGGTGCCGTAGTGGATATGCTCTCCGGTCTCTATCACGCTCAGATCGTCCTCGCCGACGAGATGAGAGAGGCGATGGGTGAAGCGTTCCCGTTTTTTCATCCCGTACGTCTCCATCCCGAAACGGCACTCGGGGATCGGCTCGGCAAAAGCCATGGCCTCCTCAAGCGCTGGAAGATCGGGGCAGTAATAGACCGCCTGCTTGCCGTAGCGGTGCTCGAAGATCTCGTTGACGATGGCGATGGCATCCCCGGTGCCTTTGCTCAGGACATCAGAGAAGAAAAGGATCGGTTGACCGCTTTGTTGCAGCAGGGTCAGCAGGTGGACTTCGCTGAGGAATTTCTGTCCGGGGATCATCAGCGGCAGTACGCCGGGAGCCAGCGCGAGATCGACCGAGTCAAGATCGACCTGTTCCGGAAGGATGAGGGGAATCCGGTCACGGTAATACGCCGAAACCGTTTCGAAGGTATCCATCGGCATCTGCGTATAGTCAAGTGCTCCGGAGGGGCAGATGCTGACACATCCGCCGCAGCCGTGGCAGTTGACGGGATTGAACGATAGATGCCGCTCGGCATCAATTTTCAGGATGGAGGTGGTGGGACACACCTCTTCGCATTTGCCGCAGACATTGGTGAGGCGTTCATGATATTGGCAAATCGTCGCGTCATAACTGAGGAAATTTTTATACGGATAGTGCTCCCGATGGGCACGTGCTTGCTCGAGTGCCGCATCGAGCCCCAGCACTTGGGCATCGTATACTCCACTCTGACGCAACGCAAACTCCGGAGCCCCGAACCAGATGATTTGATGGGTCAGGAGGGTATCTTTCTCCTCAAAAGTGCGGATGGAGACACGCAAATCTCCGATCTCACCGGTGACATCGAGGATCAGTTCCGGATCGAGCCAGATGGCCGTGAAGCCCTCTTCAGTGAGTTGTGCAGCGAGATCCCTGCGTTCTTCTTCGGAGATTACCAGCAGCCGGTCGCCCGTCGGTCGGCTCAGATCAAAATGCTGCGCCCCTTCAAACGCCCTTGCACGAACATCGTACAGCGTTTTGATCGAAGCAATCTGCGCCGCCACGTCATCCTGCGTATGGTGGCGGTACCAGTCGATCTCCGGGGCAAACACGTCGGCAGGAATCTCCGGATGGTTGCTTATAAAGTAATGTTCGGTCTTTTTGTCGGGGAGTTTTGTTGTGACATCGATGGATTCGTGCAGAGGAAATTCTAATTTTTCTTTACTGTAAAAGATAAATTCATTCATAAAACAAATCCTTTTGGTAAAAAAGTATTTACCATTGTAGGTTACTCTTTCTTTTGATACACTTAAATAGATACTGTTTTCTTTACTTTTTCAACTAAAGTAATCTCTAAGAGCAAAAGATATGTTATAATGAAACTTAAATTCAAGACAAGGTATTGCGTGAAACACGTCCAAAAGTCTTTTTGGGTTGTCCTGACGGCACTGGTGCTGATCGCGGGATGGATCGGTATACATTTCCTGACCGAAGAGGCGTCCGTGGCGGAAATCCGACTGGGGATTTCTCTCCCGCTGAGCAGCATAAACGAAGAGCTGGGCAAGAGTGTCCTGCAGGGGGCACAGGCGGCTTTTCAGGTGGCCAATTCTCAGGGGGGTATTGCCGGAAAACCGATTCGTCTGATCGCCTATGACGATAAATACGAACCGCAAATTACACTGACCAATACCCGAAAACTTCTGGAGGAGGATCGGGTCTTTGCCCTCTTTGGTTTTGTCGGAACGCCCACCGTCAAGAAAATTTTACCGATGATCGGTGACACGCCGTTTGTGGCTCCTTATACCGGCGCCTCTTTTTTGCGTGACCCCACCCGTGATAATCTGGTCAATTTTAGAAGTTCGTACCGGGATGAGATTCAAAAGATTGTTGACCATCTTGTTTCGCAACGTGACTTTAAGCGGTTTGCTATTTTTTACCAGAATGACGACTACGGGATCGAGGGATACAATGCCACGATTGCAGCACTCCGCCAACATAAGTTGTCTCTCGTTGGAGAGGGGACATACAAGCGCAATACCCTCTCGGTGCGCCATGCCCTCAATGAGATCAAAGGTTCCCACCCCGAAGCGATCATCATCGTCGGTGCGTACAAACCCAGTGCGTATTTTATTCGGGAAGCACGACAGTGTTGCGATGCCGGTGTAGTGTTTGCTCCCATTTCGTTTGTCAATGCCGATGCACTCGTGGCGGAGCTGGGGAACGCAACCGAAGGGATACTCTTTTCCCAAACGGTTCCGGCATACGATGACCGGACAATGCCTGCCGTGCGATCGTTTCGTCGGGATTTGATCCGTTTCGCCCCGGAGGCGAAACCGACTTTTGCGGCATTGGAAGGGTATCTTGCCGCTCGTGCCGTTGTAGCAGCGCTGCGCAAGCGGAGTGGCCGAATCGATCGGGAACGTTTCCTCGAGGCGCTGAAAACCCTCCGCGCCGATGACCTCGAGGGGTTGCCGATCCGGTACCGGAATACGCAGTTGCTCAACCGGGTTTATCTGAGCACGTTTCATGATGGAGCCTTTCACCCTCTCATGCGTACCGGAGGAGAACCATGAAACTCCTGCAGCAGATCGATCGCTATCTGGAACACATTCCGTTCTCACGCAAGACAAAATGGTTTATCGGGATCATAGCGATGGGGATGATCTCCATCGGTTTTTTCATGCTGGTATCAATCTTTGCGATCAAATACGACTATGAAACGCTGTTTACCAAGCGGACGTTTCCTCAGACCAACCTCGAAAATATTAAAGACATTTACACTGTCAACATTTACGATACCCTCCATGATCTCAAAAAGGGCAACGTCCAACCCAAGGACGCAATCGAAGTCATGGAGTTGGGACGCCAGATCATCGGAACCGAGTGGGAACATTATCGTCAAGCCCAGCAAAAGGAGATTGGAGGGGCTCCCCAGCTGGCCAACCAATGGCTGAGGCTCTTTCTCAGCCACACCCCCTCTCCCCGAGAGCAGGATTATCAGAAGGGTCTCCTTAGCAAGATTGACACCAAAATGGAGAAAATTCAGGCAGAGATAGGTCATCTTGTAACGGCACTTCAGACCGGAGATACTGCTACAGCAAAACGGATCGAAAAAAAAGTCCTCCTTGATATTCCCTCGATCAACATTTATCTCTCCAGCCTGATCCGCCTCAATCTCAAAAAAGCCGTTGCCGAAAAAGCCCGCAACGATCGGATGTTTCACACATCGATTCTGATGTTGTTTCTGCTGTTGGCGTTGACGTTTTTCCTGAGCCTGATGATCGCCGGATTGCTGGCGACCCATTTCAAAACGCTCAACGCTTCGCTTGAAGACAAAGTAGAAGCCAAAACCTCGGAGCTCCGTCAGCTCAACGCTTCGCTTGAGGCACGCATCGAGCGGGAAGTCCAGGCCAGCCGCAAAAAAGACCGGATCATGTTTCAGCAGGCGCGGCTGGCGAGTATGGGGGAGATGCTCCAGAATATCGCCCATCAGTGGCGACAGCCTCTGGGGACACTGATGATGATTATCCAGAGTTTTCAGTCGAAGTATCTGGCGGGCAAGCTGAATGAATCCTTTATCGAATCCCGGGTCGAGGATGCCACCCGCGTCGCACAAAATATGTCCCACACGCTGGAGGATTTTCGGACGTTCTTCCACCCCCACAAAATACAGACAACCTTTTCACTCCGGGAGGTGATCGACAAAGCACTCGACCTGACCAAATATCCGCTCAAAGAGGACAATATTCTCGTCCACGTGGATCTCAAGGGAGATGCCTGTATCTACGGGTACGAAAACGAGATGATACACATCCTCCTGAATCTTATTAATAATGCTCGTGATGCTTTTCATGGGAAAACGCTTTCGCTGAAAAAGATTTTGTTCATTGTCAAACAGACGGATCAGGCGCTGATCGTTCATGTGATTGACAACGCCGGAGGGATTCGGGAAGAGTTGATTCCCAAGATCTTCGAACCCTATTTTACGACCAAACACAAGAGCGCGGGGACGGGGGTCGGTCTCTACATGTCCAAACAGATCATCGAAAAGCACATGCATGGTAAAATAGCCTGCAAAAACATCCGCTTCAAAATCAAACGCGAGAGCAAAAAGCTCTATCGGTGCGCGATGTTTACCCTCGAGATCCCCCACAGCCCACCCAAGGAGCCCGAACATGAACCGACGTGATTTTGATATCCTGAACGGATTTTCTCTTCTCTACATTGAGGACGAAGCCGACCTGCTGCTGCACACCAAAACCGTCTTGGAAGATTTTGCCAGAAGCATCCATGCGGTACGCACCTGCAAGGAGGCGTATGAGGTGCTGCGTACCGAATCGATCGATGTCATCATTTCGGACATTCTGCTTGAGAATGAAAGCGGTATCGAGTGCCTCAAGCATATCCGCAGGGAGTTGGGGATGGAGATCCCGGCGATCTTCACCACGGCGTACACCGATACGGAGTTTCTCCTCGGAGCAATCGAGCTCAAGGTCGAAGCGTACATCGTCAAACCGATCAACATCAAAGCCCTCCTCAATGCCCTGCACGATGTCCTGCTCCCTAAAATACAGCAAAAAGAGATCAACCGTACGTACAATATGATCAAAACCATCTCGGTCGTCACGGACGGCAAACAGGTCGATCTCGTGCGCTTCATCCTCAATCACCTCGACCAAGAGGATGTCCTCAACTACTCCTACGCGGAGATCATGGAAGAGACCGGCATCAGCAAACCCACCATCGTCAAACTCTTCCGCCAACTCTCCGATCAGGGCATCCTCACCAAGATTCAAAATGGAAAGTATCGATTTGATGAGACGAAACTGCCGTTTCCGGAGAGAGGGTAGAGAATTAGGAGTGAGGAATTAGGAATTTTGGTATGCGTTGCCTTGCAACGCTTTTATTGCAGAAGCCCCAGCCTCTTTTGAAAAACCAATCACGAATTACGAATCATCCATTACCCCTAAAACATCGTCGGTTGCACCGCGCTGTTGTCCACACCCCCTTCAGCATTGATCGCCTGAATTTGCTCCCAGAGGGTGTCGGCGGCCTGGAGGTAACGGCGGGTGACCGGGTCGTCGGGAGCCAGCGTGACGATGGGCATGCCCGCATCGCCCCCTTCGCGGACGGTGGGTTCGATGGGGATCTCGGCCAGCACGCGGGTCTCGTAGGCATCGGCGAGATGGTGGGCGGTGCCTTTGCCAAAAATGGGGTATTCGGTGCCGGTCTCGGGGCAGATGAAGCCGCTCATATTTTCGACGATTCCGGCGATGGGGATGTTGAGCTGCCCGAACATATCGAGTGCCCGGACGGTATCATCGAGGGCGACCTTTTGCGGGGTGGTGACGCAGACCCCGGCGGTGATGGGGAGGCTCTGCGCGAGGGTGATCTGCGCATCGCCGGTGCCGGGAGGCATGTCGAAGAGGAGTACATCGATCTCTCCCCATTTGATATCCACGAGCATCTGGTCGATCGCCTGGGTGACCATGGCACCTTTCCAGAGCAAGGAGGCATCCCGAGCGATCAGGGAGCCCATCGACATCACTTTGATCCCGTGGGCGGGGATGGGCTTGATGGTGTTGCCGACAAAGACCGGCTCCACGCCGTCGATCCCCATCATCCGGGGGATATTGGGGCCGTAGACATCGACATCGAGCAGTCCGACGCGGATGCCGCGCTGGGCAAGGGCGAGGGCGAGGTTGACGCTGGTGGTCGATTTGCCCACGCCTCCTTTTCCGGAGCTGACCATCACGAAGCTTTGGATAGCGGGGAGGGCGTTGAAGCCGTTGGAACTGGTCTGTCGGGGCAGGGGTGGGGTGTCGATGGTGAGCTCCGCGAGCGGGATGCCGGCTGCTTCGAGGCGTTGGGTCACTTCGAGGCGGAGTTGTTCGGAGACTTCACCGGCGGCCGAGGGGATTGAGAGGGTGATGAGTGCCCCCGCGTCGCTCGATTCGGCACGGGTGACGAAGCCGAACTCCACGATGGTTTTAGGGAATCCGGGGTAGGGAATGCGGGCAAGGATATCGGTGATAGCAGAGATTGCAGCCATAAGGGCTCCTGATGATTTTTATATGTGCGCATTGTACCATGTGGTTATTTACACGAGTTGAGATTGCGTTGAGGTTGGCCAGATATAATCGGGTATAATCTCTCCTATGAGGTCAACAATGAACACGATCAAAAAACGGATTCTCCTGCTCGAAGACGATCTTCAGCTCCATGCAACGGTCAAGCAGTTCCTCGAGCTGCGAGGTTACGAAGTTGTCGGAGCATTTGATGCGCATGAAGCACAGGATCGGCTCTATGAAACGCCGGTGGATTTGATGCTTCTGGATGTCAAAGTACCGTACCAGAGCGGGTTTGATCTCCTCGGGCAGCTGCGTGCCGAGGGAAACGATACCCCGGCGATCTTCGTCACGTCTCTCAGCGGTGTGGAAGATGTCGAGCGGGGCTTTGCACACGGGGGTGATGACTACATCCGCAAGCCCTTTGCCCTCAAGGAGCTCTCGGTTCGGATCGAATCGCTCCTCAAACGCAGTTACGGCAGCCGGGAAGCGACGATGGACATAGGGGGTGGGTTGGTCTTTGACCTCGATCACTCCCTCCTGCTCCGCGACGGACGCACTGTAGCTCTCAAAACCAAAGAGCTCAAACTCCTCTCTCTTTTTCTCCGGCATCCCAATGAGTTACTCGATTATGAGCGGATTTATCAGGCACTTTGGAGCTACGAGGAAGAGCCCAACCCGGCATCGCTCCGCACCTACGTCGGTACGCTGCGCCAGGAGCTGGGCAAAGAGCGAATCGAGACGATCAAAAACACAGGGTACCGTTTTGTCCGAGAGTGAAAAACGCAGTCTGATCCGCTTCCTCGTGATCTATCTGGTCTCGACGTTTGTGCTGTTTGCGCTGGTGTCGTGGATCTTTTATCATGCGACCGAACGTAACATTCATCAGCAGCAGGAACGTGTTCTTGAGAGTGAGATTGCCCATATTCTGACTCGCTTGCGTACGCTGCATGTCTCGGATGCACCGACGTTGTTGTATCCCAAAAATAACGGCATCTCTTCGGCTATTTTTGACATCGATCGTCATTATATTTTTGGCAACTTCCCCCACCCATCCTCTCTGGATACTCCTGAAAATCCAGATGTGTTGCGTCGCGTCGTGCCGGTCGATCCCCACTATCTCGGGGCGGCGTATCTGCTGGTGAGCCGCCC
>WFSU01000182.1 GCA_015485845.1 Nitratifractor sp.
CCAACAAAGGTGCCAGATAATGCTAATGCTATTTGCGGGGTACGGTGATAACATTAGCAGCTTAAGGGTCAGTCGCCGATGCTACACGTGTGCCGTCGGACTGAAACCCAAATCCTATTTTTCAACACCCAAACTCCCGACAAAGCATCTCCTCCACCCTCCCAAAACTCTTCGGATGCAATACAGAAATACGGCGTGCGTCCCGAATTAATGAGCGGTCGATCACCGTGATTTTTGGTACGATGATAACAGATGGTTTTTTGAGTGAGCCCTCCTCGAGATCGTCGTTGGTGATCGTGATCCCCTCTCGGCTGAGATTGGTCGTCAGCGGCAGGATAAGGACGTCGTTTTTGTCGATGGATTTCAGCACCAGCACCGGACGTCCCTTGAACTGTCTGAAATCCGAATACGGCATTTCAATGAAATAAATCCCCCTTACCATGTACTGTAATCCTCATCCGCATCGTCATAATCGTTCCGGCTCAACCCGATAGCAATCCGACCAAAATGATCCAGTTCATCGTCTTTCCAGTAAGCCCAAGATTGGTTCCTGGACTCTTCTTCGATCGCTTTAAGACGATTGTATTCTTCGGTAGAAAGGACGACCGCTTCGAGTCGATTGTTTTTAAGGACACCGATTTTTTCGAGGCGGTTGTTTTTGATCCCCTTCAGCAATGAGCTGATCTGTTTGGTAAAGTCCGTAATCGAAAAAAGCTCATTCTCAGCGTAACGCACCATAATGCACCTCCTTGTATTCCAAGAAATTTCTTGTTAAATTTCACTGTAAATATTATAGTATTTTTTTAGGAGAATGTAAAGGTAAACCTGATGTTAATTCCCTTGCACCTCACATCCCTTCTCCCCGCACACCAGATCCGCCTCCAACACTTTGACCCGCTCTGCTACGGTATCAGGCAGCGACGCGTAGGCATCGGCAGAGATCGAACCATGCTTACAGTAAAAGAGGATTGCTTTGCCTTTGGGGAATTTTGAGACGTCAATGGTCTGTTTATCCGGGTCAAACGGCACACTGATCGCCCCCGGCAAATGTCCGGCGGCGTATTGTTTGGCGGGACGCACATCGACGAGCTGCACTCCAGCCGGGGTTTTGCCGCTGTTAATAAGCGGTACCGCCCAGCGGGCATCGATCCGGCTCTCATCGTCCAGTGAGAGATAGAGCTTCGCTCCGGCCACCGTGACCGGCTTGCCTTTGGGGGTATAGGGTTGTCCGTCGCATCGGCACGGCTTGGGGGCGGCCATGATCGGCAGTTTGTGCTGCTTCCACTCCGGGAACCCCTCACGATAGACCATCAGATGCGTGTACCCTGCCCGGGCAAAGCGTTCGGCCAGCTTCACCGATTTGCCGCATTTGACCCCGTTGCAGAAGATCAGGATCGGTGCGTCTTTGTGGATAGGGAGCCATTTTTTCATCCGCTTGAACCGCTTCAGGGGGACATTGACCGCCCGCAGGATCGTCCCTTTGGCGTACATCTTCGCATCCCGGGCATCGATGAAAAGTGCATCGTGGGCGTTGTAGTGGGTTTTGACTTCTGAGAGGTCGATGGTGCGATAGGGTTCGGCAGTAAGAGTGCCGAAAAGTAGTAAGGTTGTGGTTATAAGACGTAATGTCTGTTTGTTGTGTCTCATTTGCAGACTCCTTTTTTGGACGTATTTGGAAGTGGAGACTTCAGTCCCACCCAATGTTCAAAGTGCGTGGTACCTCCAGATGAGGCTAAAGCCGTCACTTCCAAGAGCAGAAAAGATATCCACGCTGGAAGTGGAGACTTCAGTCCCACCCAATGTTCCAGGAGCCAGAAAAACCGCCCACCCCGGAAGTGGAGACTTCAGTCCCACCCGGCGCTCAAAAAACATGGCTCCTCTGGTGAGGCTGAAGCCTTCACTTCCAAAGGAAAACACCAATCCTCTTCAGTCATAAATCCCATAAAACCTCTCATTTGCATCCTCAAGATTCGCCTTAACCGCATTATACTTGATGTACTCGTACACCTGAGAAAAATGTTTCTCATTTCGCACAAGCTTATCAAAATAATCTTTAGCCCAGACCTGCCCTTTGATTCCACGTATTTGATTGATGATATGAGAAGAACCACCTTTGAGAATCCGCATAATATCTCTCATCTCTTCGATCTGCTTGAATAGTATATGAACATGATTAGGCATAATGCTTAGCGCAATCAACTCATACATTTTTTTATCATGACTGAGAAAGTAACTTTGAATTTCGGCAACAATCTGGCCATACAAAAATGCTCCATTACGGGAAGTATCGAGGTATGCGTCGATCTTATATTGTTTAATTTTGTCCGACTCGGGATTATGGTAAATTTTATGGACATATGAATCAATACTCTCCTGTGTTCGGAATGTTACGAATTGATAGTGATTTTTCAGATTGATATGGGGAAGGTTGGAATGGGGGTTATTTGAGGTCATGGTTCTCCTCTGCTATTGAACCCTGGGTGGGACTGAAGTCACCACTTCCGGCAATTTGCCTTTTTGCTCTTGGAAGTGATGGCTTAGCTTCACCCGACACGCCATCACGGTTGATCGTTTGTGCGGGACTGAAGTCTTCACTTCCGGGGTAGACGGCTTTTTGGTTCTTGGAAGTGATGGCTTTAGCCTCACCTGATATGCCATGCACTTCAATCGTTGGGGTGGGACTGAAGTCTCCACTTCCGGAGTGAGCACCTCTCACCTCTTATTTCTCATTTTCAACCTACCCAGCCCCCGCTTCGGCCACGCTGCCGCGATCGTCACGACGGCTGCGCCACTGACCCAATAGACCCATTGCGGGATAGGTACAGGATCGCCGGTGGCATAGGAGTGCATGCCGCTGAGGTAGAAGTTGACCCCGAAGTAGGTCATCAACACCGTGGCAAACGTCACGAAGGATGCCACCGCGAAAATGTAGGGGCGATCAAGTCGAGGGATGAGGCGGAGGTGGAGGATGAGGGTGTAGGCGACGATGGTCACATACGCCCAGGTTTCCTTGGGGTCCCAGCCCCAGTAACGTCCCCAGGACTCGTTGGCCCAGACGCCACCGATGAAGTTGCCGATTGCCAGGAGAGAGAGGCCGATGATGAGGGCGGCTTCATCAACGGCGATGAGACGGTGGATCGCGGCATCGATGTGGGGACGACGCTCGGGATGACGGAGGAGAAAGAGGAGCAGGACGATGTACCCCAGCACCGCACCGAGTCCGAGGAAACCGTAACTGGCAGTGATGATCGAGACGTGGATGGTGAGCCAGTACGATTTGAGAACCGGCACGAGGGTGGTGATCTGGGGGTTGATGTTGCTCAAATGGGCGGTGAACATGAAGATCCCGGCGATGATCACCGTCGCGGCGAGCACCAGCAGCGAGCGTCGGAAGAACACCACCCCGGCCAGCATCGCCGACCAGGAGATGTAGAGCAGCGACTCGTACGCATCGCTCCACGGGGCATGCCCGCTGATGTACCAGCGCAGTCCCAGCCCGGCCGTGTGCGCCAGAAACAGTACCACCAGCACCGCCGTAGCTCCCCGACGTGCCCAGACATAGAAGGGTTTTTGCGCCCCCTGCAAAATCTCGGCAAACCCGAGGAGGAGCAGAATCATTCCCAATAGCATATAGATCGCTACCAGTCGTGGGAAAAGGTGGAGCCGGTTGTAAAACAGCTCCGCCTTGAGCTTGCCCGGGTCGGGGAGGAGCTCGGCGCCGTAGCGCTTCTGATAGTCTGTGATACGGGCGATCGCCTTGTCCGCTTCGGGCCATTTGGCTGCGGCCACGGCATCAATGAAGTCATGGGTCATCCCCTCGACCCTCTTTTGGAATGTTCCGCCAAATTTCTGCATCGCTTCGAGGGGGTTGTACCAGCTTTTGGCCGGATCGTTGGGGAGCGGATAGATGCGGAAGAGATTGCCGTAGAAGGTCATGTAGATGATGTTGAGCTTCTCATCGAGGGTGATCACTTCGCGCTCGAAGGTGCCCCGTTCGTTGGGGTTGGTGCGGTTGGCTGCTTCGATGTGGGATTTAAGTTTGTACTTGTTTTTCCCTTCGAAGGCATTGGCGAAGGCTACGTACGTATCGGCCGGAGCCAATCCGAGAACTTTTTTGAGCTTCGGGGATTTGATTTTGATCAGTTTGGCATAGCGCCAGAGCTCGGGGCGGGAGAGCATCCCCATGAGCACTTGATCCTGATCGAGCCCGTCGAACGAGAGGGAGCCGTGGAGCTTGTAGAGGAGTTGGGTATCGAGGGAGTTGACCGGCTCCATCCGCCCCATCGGCGACTGGGTGATGAGGCGCCCAAAAGCGTGTGCCGTGGGGGCGGAGTGCTGAGCATAACTCTTGAGATAGGTGGCAAACTCCTGCGGAGTAGCTGCCTGCACGGGGAGAGAACCGAGACCAAAAATGACAACCATCCCCCACACCGGTGCACTCTGACGGATGAAATTCACCAGCTTGCCAAAGCGCGACGTCCGGTCGAGCAGGTTCCACAGCAAGCCAATCGCCAGTAAAAGATACCCCAGATACGTCGGCCACTTGCCCGGATCGTCGTTGACACTGAGGATGGTGCCTTTCTCATCCGGATCGTAGGAGCTCTGGAAAAATTTGTACTTCTGATAGTCGAGCGTGTGATTCATGTATATCCGATAGTCAAACCGCTTTGCCCCATCGACCACGGTCACTTCACTGGCATAGGAGCTGGGTGCCATCGAGCCGGGATAGCGCTCGAGCTGGAAATCCCGGAGCTTGAGGGAAAACGGCAGCTTCACCACCTTGGAGCCAAACTCAACAGTAACCGTGGTGTCCCCAAAATGAAGTGTTTTTTCAAACCCCTTCCCTCCCCGCTGGCCGACCAATTTCACCTCCCGGCATGTTCCACCGAGGCAAACCGAAACCGTGAGCATCCCCAGCCCACTGCGCATCTTTTTCTTGAAAGTATAGTTGATGTATTCGGCTGTGAGGTTTTTACCCCCAAACTTCACCGTGTCCTTGAAATGGTTGTTGCCGATGGCAGCAAAATCGTGAGGGAATTCCTGATAATAGGTCTTGCCTCCATCATGAATCGTTATTTGAAGATAGGGTTCGGAGGTCAACATCCGCTCCTCGATAAATCCCTCACGGATATGCAAGATCCCCTCTCTACCGTAAAAATGGGTGATTCCAGCCCCAACAAGGATCACGAGAAACGCCAGATGAAACACAAAGCGCGGCGGATGACGCCACATCCGGTAGCGCACCATTACCCCGGCCATATTGACCCCGGCCAGCAGCATCGTCGCCTCATACCACCAACTGTAATAAACCAGCACCCGCGCCGTGGAAGTGCCGTAGTCGTTTTCAAGAAATGTCGCTACGCCCGCACCGATACCGAGGATGGCAAGGAGTAGGAAGGTGGTTTTGAGGGAGAAGAGAATGCTGATAATGTTTTTCATGTGTTTGTCCATTTTCTGTATTACTCACAATTATATTGGATTGGAGATTAAGCCATCCCCATCCGGAAGTGGAGACTTCAGTCCCACCCCAACGCATAAAGAACATGGCACCCGGGGTGAGGCTGAAGCCTTCACTTCCCAATACATCGCTCGCGATGTTTTATGCGGCTGAAGCCGCATCCCCTTTCTCAATAAAAGCGTTGCAAAGCAACGCATACCACAATTCCTAATTCCTAACTCAAATCAGTCCATTCTTCCGCAGATACGCTTTCCACTCTGCCTTTTTATACTTGCCACTGTCAACGCCTTGTACAAACTCCATGATTTTACCAAGTACCTGCGGTTTGGCGTAGCCGGGGAGCTGCCAAATCTTCTCACCGTGAGACGTCAGGAGGACGATATTGGGTGTTACTTTTACCTTGTAGAGCATCAGAAGGTTTTGAAGCGTGGTTGTGTTGCCGAGAATGGCATACGATTGGGGCTGATCGCGAGGGATGTTGTAAAGGTCAAATCCATCAGCGACTTTACTCAGGTAGGGGTCTTCGACCAGATCATGGCGGGTTTTTTTGCAGTAGGGACAGGTAGCGGTGTCAAACATGATGAAGATCGGTTTGCCGGTATAAGGGATACTCGAAACATGGCGGACACGATCCCCCGGAAACGTATGGATATCCGCAGATTGTACCGCCGATTGCGTTGCATTCGCTTCCCCAGCATTCAGAGAAACGGCCAACCCGGCTGCGATGATGACCGAAAAGATCCCGCGTTTCATTTTTGTGCCTTTCCGACCTGGATGCCGTGGGCTTCGTAGTACGATTTGAGTGCTTGATACACATCGCCGTTTTTGCGGTCTTTTCCTTTCCATGCGCCTTCTTTGACGAACTGGAGCGTCACTTCGAACTGTTTGGGCGGCATGTAGCCGGGTACCATGAAGATCGATTGCGATTTGTCATCCATGAAGATCAACGTCGGGGTCGCATCGAGGTGATAGATGCTTACGAGGGTCTTGGTATCAACATCCATCATTTCACCGTTGTGGAGGAATTTGTGACGTTTTTCCGCGGCAGCATTGATGTAAACCGGCGTCATGGTATCGGTGATCGCTTTGGCAAGTCCACTGTTTTCAGTCACGTCCGTTTGAAGCTTCTGCGTATAGGGATCGGCAGGCTGACCGAAGACCAGCAGGAGCGGTTTGCCGTCTTTGGGAGCGATCTGAGCCCCATCACTGAAGACGGTATAAAATTTCGAAAGCACGGGGATGGGAGCGGCCTTGGGTGCTTTGGCTGTGGCGGGAGCCAGCTTCTTGGGCGCTTGCATTTGGGCCGTTGCCTGGGCTGCCGGCTTCTTCGAGGCTGCCGTTTTGGGTGCAGCCGAAGGCGTAGCTTCAGCTTTTTTCTCCACGGGTGCTGCGGCCACCGGGACTGCGGCCACTTTTGTATCTGTAATGACTTTGGCTTCTTTGGTACTGTTGCCACACCCCACCATGAGAAGGGCGGCGGCTGCGGAAAGTGCAATGGTAGTGCGTTTCATACGAATCCTTTGAATGAATTGGACACATTGTAATGGAAATCTTTTAAAGTCAGGCTAAGAAAATAAGCAAACAGACTGGCTTGAAAAGATTTCCGGCGGAGACAAGCTCCGCCGGAAACGGACGGACACCCAAAGGTGTCTTATTTTGCACCGGATTTGAGGAGTTTACTCATCACTTCCTGATGCTGTTTGTCGGTGAGAATTCCAGGCGTTTTGTTCACCTTGTCCCACAGTTTTTTGTTGCTCATACTCTTATGGCAACCCATGCACACACCGGTGCGTTCCATTGTGTCGCGAATGTCCTTGTCGAGTGCCCGGGAAGCCGGCCAGTGTGAACCGACATTGACAATTTGCTTGCCGGTTTTGCGATCGACGACTTTCGACCAGTCGAAATTCATACCGGGGATCGCTTTGATCTGGATGGTCGTATGTTTGGACGCAAACTTACCGGTAGCCAAATCCTGGATATCCACTTTAAGGTCTTTATCCTGATCGGTGAGGAACTGTCCATCCTGGATGCCGTATCCCAATGTTTTTGGGTTGGAGTGGCAGCTCTCACAGGTACGGGCATGCTTGCCGGTCGTGTGGGGCTGAACCGGCGACATGTCGATTGCATCCACTTTGAGACCGTTGTCCATGACACGGGCTTGCTTATTCAGCGTGATGGTTTCTCCATCGGGACCGATGATGCTGTATGTTACCTGGCATCCCGGGATGATCGGTGTGACCAACCCTTCACCATTGATACCGAGAATGGGATCTTCCCATCGCAGATAACTGCGGGTTTCATGTGCTTTTCCGATCTGTTTCTTGCCTTTGGTTCCCAAAACAGACTCACTGGTCTCACCATTGGCGAAGTGGGTATTGCCGCTGGCAATCCAGTCGATCTTGGTTTTCCCTTTGGTGTAGTCCACTTTGACATGGCAACCGTAGCATTGCGGCGCCCAGTCGGCGTGACAGCTGTAGCACTCGAGCTTATCCATGTGTGCCTGGACTTCATCCATGGCCACTTTGCCCGCTTCGGTTTTGAAGGCGTTGTCTGCATGCTTCTGCTTGAGCAGAGGCACTTTCAAGTCTTTGCCACTGGCGAGGTGGACGACGACATCTTTGCCTTTTTTGACCACGTTGCCGAAGGGATTGCCCCGAGCGGTCAGCAGATAGCCATCCATCGGCTTATACACGGTACCCTGTGTCATCCACTGAGGCAATTTACTGGTCAGCCCACGTGCGCCTTTGGGGGCGCCCATCGCAAACTCTTTTTCACCGTAACCCAGCTTGAGCTCCCAAGGGAACTTGCGGGTGGTTCCGTGACAGTCACTACACTCGATCTCCACTTGTCCGAGGGTTGAACCAAACAGCGTACCGTCTCCGTGCATATCAACCGACGTATGGCAATCCTGGCAGGTCATACCTGCGGTGAAGTGCAAATCTTCTTTGATGTGCTTATAGCGCTTACCGTGTGTTTTGAGCTGCGCTTTGCCACCGGGCATCAGAGGGGAACTGTAGGGCTGTTCCATCAGTCCCATGTAGCTGACGCCGATCCGCTTACCACGGTTGTGGCAGGAGTTACATGTCTCAGGATGGATACCACTGAAGGTGACGCCGGTGCTGGGAACATGGACTTTGGCTTCGCGGGTTGCCTGCATTTCGTGTACCAGCAGGTGTCCATGCTCTTTTTTGTTGATGTTGGGATCTTTCCCCTCGTAGAGTCCTTCATTGCCATAGGGGATGTGACAGGCTGAGCATCCCATGCCCCGCCAGTCACCGCGTCCTTTGCGTCCACGTACTCCGATGTGGCACCGCTGGCAGTCACTGCGCTGATAAGTGATCGATGCGGCATACGCCACGCGAGCATGGTAGGCATCGTCACTTTCGCCTGCTTTCTTTTTCAGGTCAGCATGATTGCCCGGAGGGAGCGGAAGCTGCTTGAGTTCTGTGGGGAATTGATCGGGAAATTTGTCGATCATCGCTACCATGTACTTTTTGTACGCATCGGTACCCCAGGCAGGTGTTTTGCCATCGCTGTCTTTGACATCGTAATCGGCAAACTTCACTTTTTGTGTCGGCTCAGTACCCCAGGTGTGCAGGTTCCCCTGGATTTTACCGGCCTCGGTCGCCATAAGGGCTTTTTTCATATTGGAGACGGTGTCGGCATGGCAAACGCCACAGGTTTTATCCATGACCCAGTAACTGCCCGGATCACGGACGAAGTTGGCCAATCCACCCGGATGGGCTTTGGGAGCACCTTTATGTGCCGCTTCGGCTGTTCCGGCTTTGGGATCACCCCCGTGACACACCGTACAGCCTCCCGAATCGCCAAATCCCTTGCCCATCGCCACAATCTGTTTCATCATGTCGGACTTGGGATCGCGAATCGACTCGATGCCGTTGTGACATTTCACACAGCTGTCACCGCCGGTGACACTTTTGACGGGGGCGATTGTCCCCTTCTCATGCGTCATACCGGCGGAAAAAGCCAACGTCGATGTCACGACCGTTGCCAAAAAAGCAACTTTGAGTTTCGCAATCATTTGTTCCTCCTGTAGGCGCCTCATTCCGAGGCGACCGTTGATTTGTTGTTGCACGAGGTGCACCCACGCGAGTGAAAACCTCTACTCGCATCTTAGCTTCTTTGCGTGCCTGTAAAGTGCCGGAAGTTTTTCAGGATGGTTTCAGGTTGTATTTGGGGATGTCGGAGTATCAGGAAGTGATACTTCACTGGTTCTATATCTCCTGAGATTGTGAAAGAACTCAGGAATTTTGGAGCAGGGACTTCAGTCCCGTACAATGAAGCTCCATTGTATGGTACCATTTTAACGGGGCTAAAGCCCCTACTCCTAAAAATCACAACCTCAGGAGGTGAGGAGTGAGGGAGGTTGGCATGATCATACCCGGTCGCTTGTGGCAAGCTTGATGCCCAGGCCGATAAACAAGGTACCCAGACCACGATCCATCCATCGTGATACGTTTCTGTTGTTACTGAGATATCCCGTCAATTTACTCCCCATAAGAACCAGAGGAGGTTCCACAAAAGCGGCAACGACGATAATCAGAATGCCGTGAAGAAACAACTGCGCACTCACCGGCCCCGCACCGACTTGGACAAATTGGGGGAGAAAGGCCAGGAAGAAAATCGCTACCTTTGGATTCAAGACCGAAACCAGTATGCCTTGTTTGAATATTTTCTGTAAACGTGCGGGAGAGGCTTGGCCATCGGTGGACAGGCGGGTTCCCTGAGAGCTCAGCGCCTGTACGCCCAGCCAGATGAGATAAGCAGCCCCCATCCATTTGACGACTGAAAATGCTACAGTAGAAGTCGCCAGAACAGCCGACAGCCCCAGAGCCGCGAACATCACATGGATGAGCGTCCCCGTCCAGATGCCAAACATCGCTGCAAACCCTGATCGCTCACCTCTCTGTGCCGTTTGACCGAGTATAAAAGCCATATCAGGCCCCGGAGATAGATTGAGCAAAATTGCAGCGGTAAAAAAGGTAGCCCAATGCGCCAGAGAATAGTCAAACATCATTTGAGATCCTTCGTATCGTCATTCTAATTCGTTTTGGAGAGTCCTGCGAAAATTTGCCTTGCCTGTGAACAAAATTGTAGCATCAAACATTTGGGTATATACTTGGTGCGGTAATATTTCCTCTCATCCATTACGTTTCACCCGTAGGGGCAAATCCGCGTATCTGCCCGAGTAGCGCACGCCACCAAAAGGAGCTGGGGTTTTAACCCCACTAACAACTATTTGATACTCGAAACCAGCTTGTTCACGAACAATACCAATAAGCCGGAAGAGACGACCAGCAATCCCATCCCAAATACTATTTTACTCGGCATCGCGCATCTCCTGATTTCATTCCTGCATTTTATTCCAGAGTTTCAACTCATACATCCCGATCAAAACAACCACAATGAGTCCTATCCCGCCTACGATTTGATCTCTTTGATCTCGTCCAATTTTCCCATGCTACATTATACCATAACGCTGTCAAACCATCTCAGATTTAAATTACTTTTCGGCCATTGTATCGGTCGAGAGTCTAACGGCACACACCACGGGATACTCAATATTATTAATCCCTTCTAACCCGTAGGGGCAGATCTGCGTATTTGCCCGGGTAGCGCTCGCCACCGTCAAGGGGCTGGGGTTTTAACCCCACAACGGAAGCGGAGACTTCAGTCCCGAACAATAACAGAGTTAATTTATTTATGTTAAAATACAACATCTAAAAACTTTGAAAGGAGTCTTTATGGCATTGGTCATTCAAAATAACAAAGTTGTCTATGTTGCGCCGCCCAAAAAACTAACAGCAAAAGAGAAAAAAATGCTTGAAGATGCTCCTGTCAATCATAAAGTTATCAAAAGAGCAACTTCCCGCAAATATAACGTGGTATAAGTTTGACCTTGCTCGAACTCAAAAAATATACTTCCAAAAATGCATCTTACCGTCTGAGTGTTGATATACTGTCTCATGTTGAACTCAGTGATCATCTTGAACAGTCCCAAAGAGAAAGAGGATTTATCGAAGATGTCTGCAAGAGGGTTCAAAAGTCCAGTACGGTTCTTTATCTTCTTAAACATGCTGATGATACATTGGGCTTTATTGCGCTTTCGGTCAGCTCTATCGGTGACTTTCCCTCGTTGCAAATAGACTATCTTTTTGTCAATCATGCTTTTCGAGGTAAGCCACTGAAAATTTTAGATAACCTCAAAGCTTCCACCTATCTTATTGAGTTCGCAATCGAACTGGCAAAAGAGATTCAAGAATTGGCCGGGCTCAGGTATCTGGTGCTTTTGCCGGATAATCATAAATTGCAAGATGTCTATAAAAATATGGGCTTTTTGCATCTGCCAAAACAAGAGTGGCTTTATTTCAAGTTGTAAACGTCGGCACCATACAAGAAACCAAAGCTTTATTCCCACTCCAGAACCGGGACTTCAGTCCCGCCTACTTCGAGGACGGTATGACAATGTGGAGGGTGGATATTCAACGTCCGACCCCTAACGGCGACCCCTAACGGTGAGGACAGGACGGTATGACGAACCAGAGGGGTCTATCGTTGAATATCCACCTATACTCACCCGCTGAGCATCCTGATACGAAAGATTCAAAGAAACAAACAGAGAGAGGTGGGACTGAAGGAAAGGGCCAGGACACAAACCACCAATCATTCAAGATGAGAAATTGATATTTGATCAAGAAACACCCCTGCGGGATAACAACCATTTCTGTTATAATACGATAAAAAGAATAAACAAAGGAGTTTCTACGATGCACACCATTAAACTTGAAATCAGTGACAGCTTGTATGGTAAAGTGATGTTTTTTCTCCAGCAGCTTCCCAAAACTGAAATCAAACTCCATCAACCCAAAGTAAAAGAGAAAAAAGACCTGAGTGAATTATTGAATATCGGTACATTTGATATCGATGAAGTAAGGGTGAAGAATTGGAACATCGAAGAATTCTGATCGACACCTCTGTCATCATCGAATATATCAGAAAACACGAAAAAAGCAAAACGCTCTTTTGGCAATTACTTCAGCGATCGAACGGTGTTATTTCAACCGTCACAGAGTTTGAGCTTTACAGTGGTATCAAACACGATGAGGATGTTGCACGAATGGATAAGCTCCTCGCGTTTGTCGACATTCTGGATTTTGACAGTCACCAGGCTCAAAAGGCTGCTGAAATTTTTCGTGCTCTCAAGCGTCAGAATAAGCTGATAGAATTCAGGGATATTTTCATCGCAGCATCGGCACTCAGCACCAATTTCCCTCTTGCCACACTCAATCACAAACATTTCAAAAGAGTAGAAGGGCTTACACTGATCTGATCCGCCAGGATAAGTGAGAGGATTTCATCCTTACTTGGCATAACTCATCGGAAAATCCCCTTAAGCACTCATCGTATGGGATATCGCTAAAATAGCCCATGGAAAACACCGAACCACACCTCAACACCCGCGTCCTCATTGCCGGTATCTTTTCACTGGTGATCGGCGTAGGGGTGGCGCGTTTCGCCTTTACGTCGCTGCTCCCTGCCATGCTGGACGACTCGCTCGACCTTACGTTTGCCGGGTTTCTTGCCTCGGTCAACTTCGCCGGGTACCTCAGCGGTTCGATTCTGGCCGTTTTTATCACCCGCTTTCCGACCAAAGTTCGCCTGTTTCGTATTGGCATTATCTTGTGCATTCTCACCACGGTTTTATTGGGGATCACCGATGACCCGACGCTTTGGCTCATCGATCGCTTCATCGCCGGGTTTGGCGCTGCGATGGCGCTGGTGGTAGGCTCCGCCATCGTCATGACACGCCTGAACCTCCCCGACAAGACCCGGGCCATGGGGATTCACTTCAGCGGGATCGGTGTCTCGATCCTCCTGAGCGATCTGCTGGTACGCCTCATCATGGGGCTGGGCGGGAGCTGGCAGGA
Source organism: Nitratifractor sp. (assembly GCA_015485845.1). Taxonomy (GTDB): domain Bacteria; phylum Campylobacterota; class Campylobacteria; order Campylobacterales; family Sulfurovaceae; genus S017-3. The sequence goes on from WFSU01000182.1 coordinate 13,408, forward strand.
TGCCTGGCTGGGATTGGCATTGTTTGCGGCGTTGGCGGCTCCGTTTGTCCTCCGTACCCTTTCGTTTGCTGCCGAGACCCCTCAGACAGCTGCGCATCATCGGTTCAGCCTGTCCGTTTTTACCCCCTTTACCCTCCTCCTAATCGCTGCGTATTTCACCGAGGGGGTCGGGTTTGTCGTGCAGGGGACGTTCCTCCCGGACATCATCAACTCCATCCCGGGGCTCGAAGGGTACGGCGGCTACACTTGGCTGTTGGTAGGAGTGGCCGGCATCCCCTCGAGTATCCTCTGGATGCGGCTGGCGCATCGCTACGGTAGCCTCCCCATGATTGTCACGGCCATGCTGGTGCAAGTCGTGGGGATTCTTCTACCCACCCTCACCCGCAACCCCGCGCTCAATCTTCTCAGCGGCATCCTCTACGGTGGCACATTCGTCGGCCTGGTCGCCCTCTTCCTCAATCTCGGTGGCCGCCGTGCCGGAGCCAACCCCGTCGTCCTCATGGGCGCCCTCACCTCCGCCTACGGCATCGGTCAAGTCGCCGCCCCTCTCTACAGTGTCGCCCTCACCCAACATTTCGGCTCCTACGATCCGGCACTCTATCTCACCGCCGCGATCACGACTTTCGGGGCATTGCTCATGCTGTACGGGCGGCGGTTTGATGCATCCTGAAACTCCCGTTTGGGGAATACCATTGGAAAAACAAAAACAAAATAGTTTTTAAGCCAACTTCCGCTATATTTTCATTGACCGACAGTCAGTCATACACAAAGGAGTCCCATGGCTATCATCGTAGACAAAGAAGCCAAACGCCGTGATATCGCCCTTTCGTGCCGTGATCTTCTCCAGGAGAACGGGATCGGAAATCTCACCATCGCGCAAATCGCACAAACCGCCGGTGTGGGCAAGGGGACGATTTACGAGTATTTTGACAACAAAGAAGACATTGTCTTCGAGATCATCACCACCTTTTTGCGTGAAGACTTGAGCCGTTTGCAGCAACTTGTCACTCTCCCCCTGAGTACGCGGGAGAAATTGTTTCGATTCTGCACGACACTCTTCGAAAACGAAAAGGGGCAGAAACATCTGGAACTCTTCAAAGAATTCCTCGCCATCTCCCTGACCCACAAGGACGCCTCAATGCTCCGCTTCAGCCAGCAAACCCGCGTCGCGTTTCACGCCATCCTCGAACAAATCCTCGATGAAGGGATCACCCGGGGAGAGCTCGAAGAGCGCTTCCGGGGGGCGGCGGGATCGCTGATCATCTTCAGCACCGGCCTGATGGTGGACTCCCGACTCGAAGGCTTCGACATCCAGCACGAGCTCAACGCCTTCCTCGATCTCCTCTTCCCGACTCCAACCCAAGGAACCCCGTCATGAATCTTATATTCCAAAAACACCTTCTGAAAACCCTCTTGTTCCTCGCAGCCTTCCCCGCTCTTGTCTCTGGAGGAACCCTCAGTCTCAAAACCCTCATCACCCACGCCGAACACAACGATCTCGCCCGTGCCAAGACGATGAACATCCGTTCCAAACAGCGGGAGATCGACGCAGCCGAACGTGCGTATGCCCCGACGGTGGACATCGGGCTGAGTCAGACGATCAGCTCCCCCGTGACGCGTCAAAGTCCCGGTGCCGTCGGCGCCGCTTTCGTCCGGGCGAGTATGAACCTCTTCGACGGCGGGCGCAAAGCCAAGACCATCGAGGCCAAACGGTACGAGCATCAGGCCGCGCTCTTCGAAAAGCAGGCGTTTGCCCGCAGTACGGCGCTCGGGGTTGTCCGGCAATACTTTACCCTCAAGAAACTCCGCGCCAACCTCTCTGCCCTGCACCAACGCGCCCACGAACTCCAGGCTCAGCTCGACCGCATCCGCAAACTCAAAGCCGCCGGGATGGCCACCGCCTCCATGGTGGACAAATTCAAAGCCGCCTATGAGGACAACGCCTACCGGATCGAAAACACCCGGCTGGGGATCGAAAGCAGCGCCGAAAATCTCAAACTCCTCAGCGGCCTCACCGCCCGCCATCTGGCACGCAACTACTTCGTCGAGCCCCGGCATGTAGCTTTCCGAGTCTTTGCCGGTACCCGTGCCATGCGGGCGCAAGCTGCCGCCATCGGCAAAAACGCCGAAGCGATTGCCACCGCGTACAGCCCGCAGGTCAATGCCTCCTACACCTACAACCGCACCGCGTTTGGTGACCTCGCTCCGGGTGTCCCCCCGGCATCGCTCCCCGACCACAGCCACAAGTTTCAGCTCAACGTCGGGATGCGGGTCTATGACGGAGGCACTATCGGACGCAAAAGCGAAGCGGTGCAGTACCAGAAGCTCGCCCTGCGTGCCAAAATTCGCCATGCGATCAAAGAGCAGAAGATGAACTACCGCCTAGCCCGCAAACGCCTCCACACTGTCCGCGCCCAGATCCACAGCGCCCGCACGGCACTCGCCGCCGCCAAAAGCAGCTACCGCTCGGTCAAAAAAAGCTTCGAAGCCGGGGTAGTCGACAATGTCACCTACCTCGATGCCCTCAGCCAGAAAACCATGGCACAAGCCCGCTATCAAGCCACCCGATACGACTACGAGATCGCCAAAGCCGTCTATTATTTCTACGCCGGGAAAAACCTCAAAAGGTATGTACGATGAATAAAATACTCCTCAGCCTCGCTCTCTTCGCTGCCACTCTCCAGGCCGGTGAAGTCTATGCGACCTTTACCGTCCAGGCCAAGCAGAGTGCCAACCTCTCCTTCAGCGCCAACGGCGTCGTCAACCATGTCTACGTCGATACCGGCGACACCGTGCACAAGGGACAAACCCTCGCCACCCTCCGCAGCGAAGACATCCAAGCCGCACTCCAGATCGCCCGTGTCGGTCTGACCTATGCCCAGAAAGACTACGACCGGATGCAGTCGGTGCGTGATGTGACCGATCAAGCCAAACTCGACGGCGTACAGTTTCGCGTCGAGAATGCCAAAGCCCAGCTGGCGTATAAACAGGCATTGCTGGACAAAACGATCCTCAAAGCCCCCTTCGACGGCACCATCGTCGCCCGTAACCTTGAGATCGGCGATACGTTTACGGCAATACGCCCTGTAGCCGTCTACCGCCTCCAGAGTGCTCACGCCCGCAAGTTGATCCTCTCGTTTGACCAGAAATACTGGAAAGTGGTCCAACCGGGTGAAACCTTCACCTACACCGTCGACGGTGATCCCACCCCACGCAAAGGGCTCATCACCAAACTCTACCCCACCGCCAACCTCCAGAGCCGGAAAATGCAGGCCGAAGTCGCCGCAGAGGATATCCCCTCCGGACTCTTCGGCGAGGGTAAAATCCTCCTGCCTGACACGCACGAATAAGCGAAGGGCATCGAATGTATAAATTAGCGATCAACCGACCCATCGCCACCCTCATGTACATGGTGACGCTGGTGTTCTTCGGCTTCATGAGCTTTCGGACGATGCCTTCGGCGCTGTTTCCCAAAGTGGACTTTCCCATGGTGACCGTTGTCACCGCCTATCCGGGTGCCGAATCTTCCACGATCGAATCGCAGGTGACCGACAAGATCGAAGAGGCGATTTCTCAGATCGGCGGGGTAGAGATGATCAGTTCCACGAGCAGTGAAAACACCAGCGTCATCCTCATCAAATTTTCGATGGAGCGGAGCATCGACGAAGCGGCCAACGACGTCCGAGACAAAGTCTCCGCCGTCCGCCTGCCACATGACGCCCGCAAGCCGCTCATCAGCAAACTCGACGTGGGTGGGGGCTCGGTGGTCAATGTCTTCCTCACCGCCAAAAAAGATACCCTCAAAAACCTCATGCTCTTTGTCGACCAAAAAGCCAAACC
>WFSU01000183.1 GCA_015485845.1 Nitratifractor sp.
CCATACAGATGGGAACCGTACAGCACCGAGCGGGGGAAATCAAAGATCCGCTTCTGCGTCCGGGAAAAGTCATAGATGCTTTTCTCCACGCCATAGGCATAGTGTTCCAGGTTTTGTAGGCGATCGTGGCGGTAATTCTGTTTCTCAATGCTGATATAGAAGTACGCCGGGATGCTCACGAGGATCACAATAAGCGCCGAGTAGAAAAAGGCCAGCGTGTAGATGTAGCGTTTGTCATGCCGGATCAATGCGATACCCCAGCCCTTTCTGGCTCACGATCAAATCCGCCCGGGTCTTGGTGCGGATCTTGCGGATGCACATGCGAATGTCTGCTTCGGTGACCATCTTGTAGTCCCAGACATCTTCCCAGAGACGTTTGGTCGGGACGAACGCTCCGGCATGCTGCACGAGATAGCTCACCACCTGCGCTTCCCGTTCGCTCAAAGGCACGACGTCCTCACCCTTCAGCATCCGTCCACTCGCTGTCTCAAACCGATACCCACCGGCCAGTGCGACGCTCTCCCGGTTGGAGTGGTAATAATAGAGCTTGAGCACCTGCTCGACCCGATATTTGAGTTCCCGGGAGGCAAACGGCTTGCGGATGTAGTCGTTGCACCCGAGCTCATAGCCGATGCTCAGGTCATCGATGTCGGTGAGGGAGGTGATGAAGATCACCGGAATATCATTCCCCTCTCCCCGCAGGTGCCGGACGATGTCGTAGCCGCTGGCACCGGGAACCCGGATATCCAGCAGCAGCAGATGAAAGGTCTCCGAGTAGATTGCATCGAGTGCGGTATCGCCGTGCTCATACCCTACCACGTCGTAACCGAGAGACTCGAGGTACTCCCGGATGGTTTCATTGTATTCCGGGTCATCTTCGAGGAGGAGGATTTTGTGCGTTGTCATCGGATGATCACTCCTGTTTGATTGTTTTCCACACTTGGGGTCTCGTGGCGTGCCCTTTTCGTAAAAGCGACCCGATTGGCCGAGGTGATGAGGAGATACCCAAGACGATCATCATGGTAATTGCGCAGATCGAAATAGCCAAAAAGATGCCCCCGGCGGGTAAAGTACCCAAAACTCCCCAAACCAGAAAGTTTCGCCCCCTTCAACGCATCAAAACTCTCAGGATCTTCTACCGATCCCACCAGCACATATGCGTCACCGACACGGGGAGCCCGCGCCAGGGTAAGCGCAATGGGGAGGTACTTCCGATCGAGGACAATGTAGAGACGATACCCCTGCTCTTCCAGCCGTTTACGCAAATGTTCAAACCCCTCGATCACTTCGATGGAACCTTCAAAGGTTCCGTTTTTGAGGATGGGGGAGATCGCCTTGATGTTCAAACGTTTTCCCACTTCGATCGAGACCAGCGGGGTATGCCGCTGACGTACCAGTACCAGCCCTTCCCGGAAGGAAGCGAGCTTCTCCCCCCGCACAGAAAAATCCCAGCTCCGCAGATACGCCCGCAACTGCCGATCGTGCACCTGCACATCAAACCGATACCCCTGCAAGCGTGCCAGTCGCTCAATTTTCGCGGTGATAATATCAAAGACCCTCTTCCGATCATCCGCCGCATACGCACTGAGCAACTCCTTATCCTGACTGAGCAACAGCGAAAGCGACAACGCCCGCTGCTGCTCCTCCTCGAGCATGTTTTTGGTAAAGAGCAGCATCGTATCAAGCGAAGCGATGGTCTCTTTTTTCTGATAATCCTGCGAGAGGGTATGAACAAGATACAAAGACACGGCCAGCACCGCCAACGCAAACACAATCACGATCTTGTCGATTTTGCCGGTCACAACTTCAAGGAACTTCATAAATGCCTTTTCTACTTTCTAAATTCTAATTTCTAATTTAAAATTATACCCAACCCACCATCCAACCATGCTATAATCTCCCCATGAAACCCACACCCACCACCCGCGACCGTCTCCTCGATGCCACCTTCACTCATGTCTACCGCTACGGCTACCACGGTGCCTCGACGGCTGCGATCCTCCATGATGCCGAAGCCCCCAAAGGCTCCATGTATCATCATTTCTCTTCCAAAAAAGGGATGGTACTGACCATGATCCGGGAACGACTCATCCCAAAAATGCAAGCATTTTTTGACTTCACCCGCTCCGAAGACGAATCGGCACTTACCGTACTTGAACGCACATTTGAAGCCATGGCCGCCAACACCCCGCTCATCACCTATGGCTGCCCCCTGCACCGCCTGATACTTGAAATGGGCGCACTCGATCCGGAGATTCTCGCAGCTACTCAGCAGGAGTACGACCGCCTCAGCACCACCCTCTCCGATCTGCTCCATCACGGGATGGAAACCGGAGAAATCCGTCAGGACGATCCCCTGAAGCTCGCCCGACACATCATCCTCTCCGTCTGGGGCTTCCTCTCCCGTCCCCCAGCCGAGTCCACAGCTGATCGTTTCCGCCACGACTGCCAACATCTTATCCAAGGATTATGCCCATGACTCCTGCATCCCATACCGAATCGTTTACCGTCCACCCCACGGACTGCATCAGTACCCTCGACCCCACCCTCCCCGACCTGCTCGGCACCTACATCCTCGTCCAATGGATGGAGATCACCGCCGCCAAACTCATCAACACCATCCTCAACACCGATGACCGCCTCACCGTTGGAGAGCACGTTGACATCCATCACACCGGTATGGCTCGGCTCGGGGAGACCGTCACCGTCACTGCTACCCTCGTCGAGCAGGATAAAAAACACGCAAGCTTTAGCATAGAAGCCCGCAATGACGAGAAGCTGATTGCCACGGCTGAACACCAAAGAACAATCATTCCCCGCAAGCTTCTTGAGCGGATGATGAGGTAAAGGGGGCTGGGGTTTCAGCCCCATAATGCACATCACGTGTAGGGTGCGCAATTGCGCACCTTCCAACGGTGTTTCCCTGGAAGTGGAGACTTCAGTCCCACCAAAAGGTCAAACGATAATACAACCTCAGGGTGAGGCTGAAGCCTTCACTTCCAGATAAATGGCATTGCGATTTTGGTGTGCAATTGCACATCCCGCACGATACATCGCAAGCGATGTTTATGGGACTGAAGTCCCAGCCCCTCAATACGTAACACTTCCCACTTAACACTTAGCACAAAGCACAACCCCTTCAGCCCATTTCCGCTACACTTCTAAACCAATCGGTCTAATCCATTTCTATCCGAGGAGTCCACCCATATTCATGGTCACCCCCAACACCGCCCAGGCTGATCGCCTGCACAAAATCTTCCGCCGTGTCAAAGCCATCTACGGCACGATCCCCGCCCAGATGGAGTTCCTCGGCAACATCGATGCCGAATACCTTGAAACCTTCATCGCCAACGTCGTGCGGATCGCCCGACACCCCAATATTGAGCCCGATCTTTTCGGTTTTCTACGCCTCCATACAGCCTGGCGGGAAGATTACGCTTTTTGCAAACAGTTCAACACTGACCTGCTTCTATCACGCGGCTACACCCGGGAGCAACTCGATGCAGCCATCACCGACATTGCCACCGTCCCCTTCGACAGCCGCCATCAGGCACTTGCTACCCACGCTATCGACAGCATCTTCGAACCACATATCGTTACACAGGAGACTCTCGATACCCTCATGGCAATGGGATGGACGCAAAAAGACATTTTCGATGCCGTCAGCCATACCGGAGACTTACTCAAAAATGGACGGATTCTCACCGCGTACACAAACAAGGAAGCGCAATGACCCTTGCTGACATCCCGTATGCCCACCACACCAGAATAACAGAGGAGAAGGGTCATTTGTCGCTCCACTTCCACCCTGACCTACTCAATCACATCGGCACGCTCCATGCCGGTGCTTTGTTTACGCTGGCCGAAACTGCCAGCGGTTTTTATCTTGCGTCTCTTTTTCCCGATGAGGATACCACCAACCTGATCCCTCTATTGCGAAACTCAGAAGTTAAATACAAACATCCCGCTACAGGCACCATTTATGCCACAGCTTCAATTAACGAAGAGAAACTGGTGCACTTCAGATCACAGATCGAGCGCCGTGGACGTGCCACTATTACCGTATCAATAACACTCCTTGATGAAAATGAAGTCTCATGCATGATCGGAGATTTCGGGTGGTATGTGCAGAAAAAAACCTGATATAATACCTCATGCAGTTTGACCATGACCTCCAGAGCCCTTATGCTGACCTCTTCCTGAGACTCCGAGATCTTTTTCTCAGTTTTGACGAAATCCATGAAGTCAAAAACGCCAATCAAACGTCTTACAAAGACTCCAACGGATATGCTATCGTCCTCATGCGTGTCCGTGAGGATGGCCTGAGACTGGTTTTCGCTCAGGGCGCCAAACTTCAATCACAATACCCTTTTCTGCGGGGAGAGGGAAAAATCGTGCGTCACGTACTTTTTCACGACGGGGAAGAGGTGGATGAAAAAATGTTGAAAGAGATGATCAAAGAGAGCCTTGTGCTTACGCTCGAGCACAAGGAGATGCGCACACTCCGTGCGCAGTTGAAGCATTAACCGGCGGGAATCGTCTCAACCGGAGTAATTTTTTTGACGGGAGCCTCAGGAGCCGGTTCGACCGCCTTTTTCACGGCATCTTTGGCCTTATCAGTAGCTTCAGCCGCTTTTTCTTTGACCGTTTCGGCAGCATCGTGGATGGCTTCTTTGGCTTTCTCGGCTGTCTCTTTGGTTTTTTCTACTGTTTTGGAAGCGGCATTCTTAGTAGATTCTACTGCCTCTTCCGTAGCTTCTTTGACTTCGGCAGTCACTTTCTCCACCTTATGCTTCACCTCTTCCCCTGCTTTTGACGGAGTGGGCGTTTCACTTTTGGTCTTGGACTCTTCTGTTTGTGTAGATTTGGGTGTCGGGGTCTTTTCAGCTTTTTGATCTGTGGCTTGAGGCGTTTTAGGTACCGCCCTATGTGTTACCGCCTGAACATTGGCGCCATATTTATAGACCAACTCTCCCCCTTTCTTCCCTTCGCTGAACGCCATAAGAATAAAGACGATCAAAATCAACAGGAATACCAGTCGAGCCGCTATTTTTTTGACCGCCGCACTGATCAGTTTGAACAGCAGTACAACCAGCGAACCGTATACCAAATAGACCCCAAGCTGCTTATGGGCATTCAAAACCTCTTTGGCCTCCGGGCTCAGCACTTTGGCCGCTTCTTTTCCATCGGTCACGCCGGCCAGATACGCACCGGCGTACACCACTACCATCAAAAGGAGCAGAAGAAAACTGCTCACCCCTACTGCTCGACGTTTCAAAAGCAAATTCACCAATTCAAAAAGGAGAATCACCACCGGCAGGGCAATCGCAAAATGGACAAAAAGAGGGTGCACCATTGGTGGTATAGCAAAGGGAAGAGCAAGGTCGGGAATGGAAAGCGGAGGAAGGTTCATCGGTTAATCCTTGTGAAAATCTTACACCATTATACCAGAAGATTACAAAAGATTATTAATAAGTCCGATAATCCTTTTGATCCCAAATCACCAGTTCCACATGATCTTTATAGTAGCCGATCTGTGCCCGATCGATCTGTAACTGCACACCATCTTTCGGTCGCCCGGCACCCCTGCGAAAGTGAAGAATGCATGCCACTCCGTCAACGGTCAAAGTATGGTGCGCATATTTCCCATCAATATCCCGGACAATCCGTCCGATGAAACGAGGCTGATCCAGCAACCCGGGTGAAAATTTCGGAATAAATGTTTGCGTAGCACACGAGCCCAAATCCTTCTCCACCTCTACATCCGTCACCTCATCCAATCCTTTGTATTGCTTCTTACGATAAACCAGTACATCGTAACAGTGCCCCTCTTCGAGTTGCAATGCACTTCGATAAAGCAGGATTGCTTCCCCGTCAAGTGTCTGCTGGATCACGGCACTCTCCCGTTGTTTAAAAAGAACATGAACATTATGCAGCAGAACCGGGGCTGTAAGGCGGGACATTTGTTTGAGCTTTTCGATGGTGGTAGGTAGTGGATGGTTGATAGTTGATGGTTCTTGGTGGATGGTGGATGGTAGGGTGTGCAATTGCACACCATGTGGCGGCGTGTTGGTCGTTGATGATCGGTAGGGGGACGCGACTTCAGTCGCGTTGGGTGCAAACCAATTTGTGATTTTATCCCACAGGGAAGGAGAAGATTTTTCCGTAGAATTGCTTGCTATCCTCCCATCAGAAGTAAACCGTGCCACGATCGGCAAATGATCCGAATACCCCTTCCCGAGGTGTTTGCCATGCTTATACGCCCATCGGTTGACCTGTCCGTACTTTCCGAAGAGATATTTGGGCTTGTAGGGGTGAAACGATCCTCTCACATAGTCCCATCCACGGCCATCATGCAGCGTCGAAGGGATCAGCATTGCATCGATCGCCTCTTTGTCCCCGAAGAAATTGTGACTCCACCGCTCTCCAGCCGACAACTCCATCCAAAGATTAAAGTGTGTCCCAGCGGTGAGGGTATTCAAACGCACCATTTTCTCGTCAACCCATGTAGCAAGAATATCATTGATACCCGTCACATTGTGGGTGTCATTGTGCTTGGCATCGATGCTCACCGACTCGTTGTAGTTGCTGTTAAAATCCCCCAGCAGCAGATACTCCGTCCCCTCAGGCAGCTTCCCCAGTCGCTTTTTGAGTGCCTTGGCATACACCAGCCGCCCACTCTCCGGCCCCCGTTTGGAGCGCCAATGGTTGACAAAAAGTCGCAGAGGGGGATCGGTATCGAGCGTTACTTCGAGGATGCTCCGCTGATGCCCGTAACGGGTAACAAGTACATCCTGTTTTCGCTTGATCGGGATACGGGAGAGGAGCGCATTGTGAATCGGCGTCTCCTTACTATGGGTGATCGCCCGGTGACGATACCCGCATCCCGCCCGCTTCA
>WFSU01000184.1 GCA_015485845.1 Nitratifractor sp.
GTCAATATCGATAGATGTATTATTCTCTCCCCTGTTTCCATTTCCATTGATATCGTTACACCCAATGAGCACTATGGCTGTTGCCAGTACCAGTCCGGAAGTGAGTAGATGTTTCATGTTGTATCCTTTTGTATTTGTTCTATGCCGGTAGTATATATGATCTTCGTTACCTAAATATTACTTTACTCAGATCCAAGCGATAGAAAGCGAGTAAAAAGTTTGTAGTGGTCATTTTTTCTGTTTTTAGATAGGAAATGATATCGGTTTTGTGTCAACCGTGTATTAATTTTATTGAGACACAGTTTTCCTTATATTATGATTTCTTTAAATTGTGAATGGGCGTATCGTATCGATCCAATCTCAACGGTGAATCAATTTTGGAGAATTATGATAAATGCGTAATAGAAAATATGGGGTCACCCCCATGCTATTGTGATTTTATTGGTAGTGAACAACGACTTTTTCGACAAAAGGCATCTCTCGTTTGATCTTATCTTCTATATCATGTGCAATGCGATGCGCCTCACTCAGTGAATCGGTAACCAAATCGAGATCGAGTTGTACAAATTTGAAACTTCCCGCATTCCTCCCGGTGATCGCATTGATTTTTTCTACCGTTTTCTCTCCTTCCAGTATGCGCTGAATTTTGGTGATGCTCTCATGATCCAGGGAAGCGTCCAGTAGCACTTTGATCGATTCTTTCAGGATTTCAAAACCACTATGGAAGATGAAGTAAACAACGATCACAACTGCAATCTTCTCGACCAAAGGATACCCGAAATACTGCCCGAGAACCCCGACAAGCACAACCAGAGCCGTGTAAAAATCTGTTTTGATATGTTCGGCATCTGCCATGAGGCTTGGGGAATTGAGGGCGATGGCCTTTTGTTTTTCCCAGCGGGAGTAGAGGTAGGTGATCAGGACGGTAAGCCCTATGACGATCAAGGCGGTCGCAAGGCTGCTGATTGGGGTCGATTCACCGAAAAGCACATCTTTGGCAATCTCATAGCCTGCGAAAAAGATAGCAAAGGCGCTGACCAGTGCGACCAGGTTTTCTACTTTGTAGAGACCTTGAGGGAAGAGTTCGGATTTTTTATTGGAGATAACAATTCCGATGTAGACACTGGCGGAAGCAGCGAGATCCGAGAGGGAATGTACCCCATCGGCTGTCAATGCCGCACTGCCGGAAAAGAGACCCCCGGAAATCTTGATAGCCGAAAGAATCAGGTTTACACCGATGGAGTAAAGAGAGATCTTTTTTTTCTCGGCAAAATTCAGTGTTCGTGTCTGTGTATCATGCATGGGGGCTCCTGGGTTGTTGAGTTTTAGATACTAAAAATGTAACCATGTCTATCTTAGTTTTTTACGCCTCTTGTCTGCTTTCATCTTGTCAAACTCTGCTCGATCCATTTTACCGTCATGGTTGAGATCGATACGGTCAAAATAGTAGGTATTGACAAACTTGCTGGGGTCGATGTTGTTTTTCCTGGCGCGGAAGAGTTGGAACTCTTTGGCGGTGATGCTGCCGTCTTTGTTTTGGTCGAGCTTCTCAAAGGTCATCCCTCGGTGTCCGCCTCCCTCTTTGGCTTGCATTTGGGTAAATGCTTTGCGTGGGTAGGTGTCAAACATCATTGAGACGATCGCTTTGGCTTCTTCGGCGGTGACCACATCTTTTTGCGATGGCATGACGCCAAAGACCTCGATCGAAGCACAGAAAGACTTCATGGGATCTGGATTGCGGACATAGTCTGCCATGAATTTGACTGCTTTGGCCTTGTCGGTACCAAACTCCTCTTTGGCATGGGTCATGATCTCATCAGCAGGAGGTGCGATCAAGGCACCTTTGTTGCTCATTTTGGAGAGATCGGTGATATGGCAGGCGGCACAATTAGCTTCAAAGAGTTTGGTGGCATTGATCTCGTTGGCAGAGAGTAGCGTGCCTGTCGCGATAACTGTAGCGAGTAGTATTTTAGTTGTTGTCATTTCTTTCCTTTGTGGTTTTAGATAGGAAATGATATCTCTCTTATGTCAATTAAATATCAATTATCTTTGGAAACAAACCCCACACGCCCAAGAATATTCTGTTTGGATTTAATCATATAAAAAACCACGCCAGTGATGTGCATGGCGATGAGTGCCATGAGGATGTAGGCGCTGAGATTGTGGACGGTGCCGAGGGTGGCGGTGATGCCGTCGGGGCCGTTGTAGACAGAGGGACTGTTGCCAAAGATGACGACTTCGCCGAGGTTGGTGCTGTTGGCAGTAGCCAGACCGCTTGCGCCGGTGAGGATGAGGAAAAGGTAAATAAGGCGGTGATTCCAGCGGACGATGGTCTCGCGGAATACCCCCAGATCGAGCGGTTCGAGCTTGGGCTGTTTCCAGAGCATGAGGAGTCGGATCACGGTCAGGATGCTGCCCACAATCCCGAGGATCATGTGCCCTTTGAACGGGCTTAGATCGCCCCCTTTGGCCGGGAGATCCGGGAGGTTGAGCGTGGCGCCGATGAGGATGAAGATCAGGATCGCTGCGTGGATCCAGTGGATTGCGGAGAAGGTGTTGGTGTATTTTTTGGTCATGGGTTTTCCTCGGGTTTTTTATGAACGCGTATTGTATCGGGGCAATATCAACCCAATCTAAACTCATACAATTTAGATTGGGTTGATATTGCAATCCTACAATACGTAAAAAGTTTTAGGAGTATCGTATGAAAAAAATCCTGTTGATTACCCTGCTTTTCTTTTCATACGCCGGAGCGGAGACCCTCTCGGGCCTGATCCGCTATGCGATGAAGCATAACACCGGCGTGTTACAAGGAAAAACGGCTATCGAACTCTCACGCGCGAGCGAACGGATGAGTGAGGCGGCGATGGGGGGTGAGTTTAATTTTGTCGGCTCAGCGACCCATTACAATATCGAACGTACTCTGGCACCCGTTCCCCCGAGTGCCATGATGTCCAAAAAGCCCATCACGACCTCCAAGGATATTTTGTCGGCGGGACTGGCTTTTAATATCCCCCTCTTCACCGGTGGTGCACAGACCCATCAGTTTCGGATCGATCAACTCGGTACCCGTATCGCGGCGATCAAAGCCCGCCTCGGACGGGAAGAGGTGGCCTACAATATCCGCATCCTCTACTTGTCCCTTCTGGCACAGGATGGTATCTTGACGGCGCAGCAACACTATGCAGCGTCTCTGAAGAAACTGGCCGGTCAGATTCGCACCGAAGTCTCCGCAGGCAAAAAAGCCCAGGTCGATCTCCTCAAAGCCCAGGCTGACCTCTCGGCGGCACAAACACAGGTGGCGATGTTGCGTTCGGGGATTGAGATGACCCGGGCAGGACTCTCGGCTCTTGTGGGGCGCAAAGTCGGTAGGCTGCGCCCGATTCGTTTCAAAGTCACACGCCCCCGTTATACGGTCAATGCCCTCATGAAGCGGGCGAAGCGGTTGGGGAAAGTGCGTAGTAAAACGCTCGCTGTCCAGCAAGCGGAGGAGCAGGCACGCAAGGCCGAAGCGGCATCGGCTCCTCAAGTGGCACTCAGTGGCTACGGCGGTAAAAATTTCGGCAAGGATATCCGCACCGATGCATGGGACGATGAGACCATTGCCCAAATTGGCGTCAATGTCAAATTCAATCTCTTCGATTTTGGCAAGCGCAGTGCCGGGAGAGAAAAGGCACGTCTGGCTAAACTGCGTATGCAGCTTCAGCGGCGTCAAGCTCTGCTCGACCTTCGCCGCCAAGTGACCCAGGCGGTGGAGAAGATCCGTCAGAGCTATACAGCCTATATCGGAGCGACCCGTGTCGAGCGTCTCAGTCGCAAGAGCCTCGAGGTGGAGCGCACCCGTTATCATAATGGGGCAGCCACACTCAACGATCTACTGCTTGCAGAGAGCAAGTACCGTCTGGCACGCGCCAAAACCATCGAAAGTACTTATACCTATAAGAAAA
>WFSU01000185.1 GCA_015485845.1 Nitratifractor sp.
AACGTAATTACCACCTACTTTAGATTAATAATTATATCATAAATACCATTATATGGGGCTTTGAGTTTGATTATAAAAGGGGAGGATTTCTCAATATTTCTTGGGGTATTTTGGAAGGGGTTTTGTGCTTGAATAGGGGTGAGTAGTTACATTTTGTTTATCATAGGTCACAATAAGTTCTGTAGCACCTGAATCATCTGCATTTTGTAAATACTCTTTTAATATTGAGTCTTTATCATAACCATCTATTAAGTCTTGTATTCTTGAAATTAAATCTTCTTCATATTCTACTTCAAATGATGACAATATGACTTCCTTTATTTATGTTAGTTTAACTATTATTTATTGTATGGACATTTTATACCAATTAACCCCTAAATCACCCAATACCAGAACATTTGAAAGGTACTGCTATTTGGAAAAAAATCTCCAAATATCATATTTCACTTTATATTACTGTTTTTGCCCTCAGAACACTCTTATTCCAAGGTCGTGCTATTGGCTTTGGTGCCGTTATTCGTACAAAATGTTCGGATAACGACCCGTATTTCCCTCGTTCCCATCCATCATCCATACTCGGTGGGGAACGAGTCCGCAATCTCTACCCATCCACCCCAACCCGCACTGCCGTATGATTATAATCAGGCTCCTTTGACTGCGGATCGATCCGGTCGGGGGTGAGGTAGTTGACCCGTCGGTCTGAGATGGGGATGGAGAGGGTGCCGGGACGGAGATCGGCGAAGCGGGCTTCGGTGGTGAGGGTGCCGTAGCGGGAGTGGATCGTGATCGACTGCCCCTCTGTGATCCCCAGCCGCGCCGCATCGTCGGGGTGGATTTCGACGAAGCGGAGGGGTTTGTGTCGTTGGAGCTTGTCGAGCTGGGCGGTTTTGGATCCGCTGTGCCATTGGTCTCGGGTGCGACCGGTGAGGAGGAGAAAAGGATAATCTTCGTCCGGCTCTTCTGGATGGGGATTGGTGGTGACAAAATGGAGTTGTGCCCGCTGTGATGCGGTAAAGAACCGGTTGTGTCTCACAATTACGTTCACCTGACACCTTTTCTGCAAATACATCACCTATGTCCACGACCATAGACATAGACAAAGTTGATCTATGGTACAATCTCCAGCTGTCCATGACCATGGACATGGACACCAAGGAGAGATCATGCTGAAAAAGTTAAAAGATTACCAAGCAAGGCTTTTAAAATCGTTCAAGATAACCTACAAACGATATATCTTCGAAGAGATTGATTTTGATGAGAAAATGATTGCCATTTTTGGTGCAAGAGGGGTGGGCAAGACGACAACACTTTTCCAATACTTGTTAGAGCTGAAATCCAAAGGTAAAAATGCACTCTATATCTCTTTGGATTACCCTTTTTTAGCCGGTGTGGACTTGGTAGATATCGTTGAAGCCTTTGTAGAAGAGGGTGGAGAATATCTGCTTTTGGATGAAGTGCATCGTTATAATGATTTTTCTGCTTACCTAAAAACCATTTATGACCTTTTTGATATACATATCGTCTTTACAGGCTCCTCGGCTACTTCACTGCTCAATGCAAAGAGTGATTTGAGTAGAAGAGTCAGCCTCTATCATCTCTATGGTTTTTCCTTGCGGGAGTTTTTGGAACTCAAATATGAGACGGAGCTGGAGGCGTGGAAGATCGAAGAGATCTTTGAGAACCATACGGCGTTGAGCCAAAAAGTTTCAGAACAAAAGTTTGATATCTTAAAAGAGTTCAAAGAGTATCTGAAAGTAGGTTACTACCCTTTCTATTTCGACAAAAAAACCTCTTTCTTCCAGAACCTTGTTAACACAATTAATCTTACAATTGACATTGACCTCACTTCGCTTGGGTTGATAGAGCAGAAATATACCTATAAACTGAAAAAGCTCCTTGAGGTGATTTGCCAAAGCAGCCCCTTTGAAGTGAACTACAGCAAAATAGCCGCATCCGCCGAAATAAGTCGTACCAAACTCTATGACTATGTAACCTTTTTGGCGGATGGTCAAATGCTGCTGCTGATCGATGAACCGATCAAGGGGATCAAAAAAATATCAGTACCTGCGAAAATATATCTGAACAATACCAATTTGCTTTATGCTTATTGCCAAAATGCAAAAACAGGAACAATCCGAGAGACCTTTTTTGCCAATCAGGTTTCACAAAAAAGTAAGCTCAATATCTCTAAGCAGGGTGACTTTACCCTTGATGAAAAATACAGAGTTGAAATTGGTGGCAAGAACAAATCGTTTAAACAGATAAAGGATTTGCCTAACTCTTTCGTGGTAGCCGATGAGATAGAGCATGGAAAAGGCAACAGAATTCCTCTTTGGTTGTTTGGGTTTGTTTATTAGAGGTGCCCTTAAAACGCAGAGCTTATCTCCACGCAGGAGCGAAGGGAATGTCTCCACACTCTCTACCCAGCAACCCCAATCCACACCGCCGTATGATTATAATCTGGCTCCTTCGAATACGGATCGATCCGGCCTGAAGTAAGGTAGTTGACCCGTCTGTCTGAGATGGGGATAAACAGAGTGCCGGGACGTAGCTCGGCGAAGCGGGCTTCGGTGGTGAGGGTGCCGTAGCGGGAGTGGATCGTGATCGGTTGCCCCTCCGTGATCCCGAGACGGGCGGCGTCGCCGGGGTGGATTTCGACGAAGCGGAGGGGTTTGTGTCGTTGGAGCTTGTCTAGCTGGGCGGTTTTGGAGCCGCTGTGCCATTGGTCTCTGGTGCGGCCGGTCAGGAGGAGAAAAGGGTACGACTCACCCGGCTCTTCCGGGTGGGGCTTGGTGGTGACAAAATGGAGCTGCGCCCGCTGTGATGTAGTAAAAAACCGGTTGGAAGTAAGCGCATCTTCTCCCCAGACGAACGGCTCTGTTTTGAGTGCCTCATAATCGGCATCGAAGATATTCAGGTGCTCTCGCTCACTCAGGCGGGTCATCGATTGATATTCCTCAAAGACTGCTCGGGTGTCGGCATAGTCAAACGCTTTTTCATGCCCCAGTGCCTGCCCGATCCGTGCAAAAATCTCCCAATCCTGCAGCAGATCCCCTTTGTCCTCAAATGCTTCGACACGGGTAAGGGTACGGTCAAGGTTGGTCTGGGTGCCTTCCTTGTATCCAAAAGGGACGGCGGGGAGGCGGATGTGGGCATACGGAGCTGTTTCGCTCCCCTCGTAGGCGTTGATCTCCACCACGAGCGGTACGCGGGCGATCGCCTCTTCGACGAAGCGGCGGTCGGGGAGATGATAGACCGGATCGGTGTGGCAGATGATGAGGACATCCAGCTCTCCACGGTGGGCAGACTGAAGCATCTCGTAGGCGGTGAGCCCTCCGTCAGCAGGGAGGCGGTCGGTCTGCCAAAACTCGGCGACTTTGGCGTGGTTTGCCTCGGTGTAGTCCAGATGCACCGCCAGCGTCGTTGCCAGCCCACCCACTTCGCGCCCGCCCATCGCATTGGGCTGCCCAGTGAGAGAGAAGGGGCCACATCCGGGGCGGTTGATCTGGCCGGTGAGGAGGTGGAGGGTGATAACGGCCAGGTTGTTTTCGGTGCCTTGGAGGGCTTGATTGAGTCCCATCGTCCATCCGGTAATGATCCGCTCATTTTCGCGCCAGAGGGTTACGAGCTTCTCGAAATCCTCCGAGGTGATCCCGGCGGAGTCGAGAAGAGTTGACTCATCAAGGGCAAGCAATCCATCGTGCAGCGTCTCAAACCCTTCGGTATATTGGGTGATGTAGTCTCCATCATGGAGACCCTCGGCAATGAGTCGGCGCATGAGGGCATTGAGGAGGTCGATGTCACGTCCGGGACGGATGGGCAGATAGAGATCGGCCTGCTCGGCCGTAGCGGTGCGGCGGGGGTCGATGACGACGACTTTGAGCCCCCGTTTGCGGGCTTTTCGGATCCGCTGCATCAAGACGACGTGGGCTTCGGCCGGATTGGCTCCGATGAGGATCAGCAGATTGGTTTGGTCGATATCCTCCATCCGTACCGGGACGTAATCGACTCCGAGGGTTTTTTTGTAGCCCACGACGGCGCTGGCCATGCAGGTGCGGGAGTTGGTATCGCAATGGGGGGTGCCGATGAACCCTTTGGCGAGTTTGTTGGCGACGTAATAGTCTTCGTTGAGCATTTGCCCTGAGAGGTAGAGGGCGACACGGTCGGGGGTGGTATGTTGGATCGCTTGGGCGATGCGGGCAAATGCTTCGTCGTAACGGACAGAATCAAAAGCATCCTCGGTCATCTCCCGCATAAGCGGTGTCGTCAGACGGTTGACGTCGAGGGTGTCGCTCAGAGAGATCCCTTTGGCACAACTGCCGCCATGGTTGGTTGGGTACGATTTGACCCCGCGAAGTTTGCCTCCCTCTCTCACCTCAAACTTGCACCCGACACCGCAATAGCTGCAGACCGTTTCCATCTCAAACCTCTTTGAGGAGCATCAACAGCTCTGAGAAAACCTGCGCCCGCTGGCGGCGATCCTGATGGGTCATGAGGTAGATCACCTCTGAGAGTTTGGGCGGCACGGCGGGGTTGAGCCGAGTCACTTCGTCACGGCGGATCGTTCGGGGCTGGGCGAGTACCGGGTCGAGCCCGTCGACGGCTTCGAAGCGTTTTTCACCGGTGAGCAGCTGGAAGAGGCGCAGCCCAAAATCAAAAATCTCATACGCTTCATTGCAGTAGGTTTTGGGCTCTTTTGTCAAGGCCAGCACCACGCCCAGATCGAGCTTGTCGTGCATCAGATAGTTGATTCGCGTGTAGAAGGCCAACGCCTGATAGCTGTAATTTCGGCTGAGGAAGCGCGATTCAAATGCCTCAAATGTTTCGTTGCGTTCTCGGAAGTCGGCATAGGGCTGGAAAAGGTAGGCGACATGGTATTGGGCTTCAGTAATGGGAAGGGCTTTGTGGAGGGTGATCGCTTCGCGGCCGCCTCGTGTGATCTTGCCGCCGAGGAAGAGGTGCACGCCATCGACACGGTTGCCCGTATCGTCTTTGGCTTTGCACCCCTCGAAGCCGATGTCAGCGATCCCGTGCACGCCGCACCCTTTGGGGCAGGCCGACCAGTTCATCCGCACCATGGCATGGGTCATCGGCACGGCGTCGTTGAGGAAGTGTGCCATCGCCACAGCGTCGGGTTTGTTGGGGATCACCCCAAAGGAACACGTATGCGTCCCGGCACAGGCGATCATGTCCTGAAAATAGGGGTTTTGGTAGGCGGCATATTTTGTGATCAGCTCGGACGACTCCAGAGCGGCGATCCGGTCGTGTACAATGCCGACGAAGTAGATGTTCTGGTCATAACTCAGCCGCAGATGGCCGCTGCCATACTGCTCCGCTGTTTCAGCCGCAAGGATCATGTCGGTGCCGCTAAAGACACCGGAGGGGACAACCATCCGGTAGGCAAATGTCCCGTTACGCAGCAGCACCCTCTCGGCACCCTGCGTGAGGGGGAGGGACTGTACCAGCGTCGCACCGCCGGAAGCGAAGGGGAGATGGGCACGCTCTTTGACCGCCGAAAGGATCGCCTCCATGCCGACATCTTTGAGGAGGAAATGGAAGCGGTTTTTGTTGCGGTTGTCCCGGTAGCCGTAGTCACGAAACAGGGAGAGCAGCGCCGTATAAAAGGGCACCACCTCCTCAGCAGCAACGAACAAATCGGCATCCTCGGCCTGTACACCCACTTTGGCTCCGAGGTAGACATTGTAGCCAAACATCCCATCCCGCTGCGCGAGGACAAAGGCACAGTCGTGGCCGTAGATGTTGCAGCTGTTCGATAGCGAACCGAGAATGGCGGTGTTAAACTTGCGAGGCAGCGTGCTGATCCACTCAGGATTTTCGATGATGGCTGCTTCCATTGCGTCGATGAGGGGCTTAGAGGGCAGGATGTTGTCGTGTGCCAAACCGTCGAGGGGATCGGTGACGAAGTTTCGGGTGTTATCCACGCCGGTCTGGAAGGTGGTCAAGCCCACCTCGTGCAGCAGACGAAGCACCTCGTATGTATCCTCGATCTGAATATAGCGCAAGACCACCTGCATCCGGGTCGAGAGGTCGATGTAGTCGCGTCCGTAACGCTGTGCCACCTCTCCGATCCGTCGGGCTTGTTCAGCACCCAGCTGCCCGCCGGGGATCCGCACCCTCAGCATGAAATCCTCCCCCTTGTCGTAGAGACCGAAACATTTGAGAAAATAGGCTGAATCTTCCTTGGACAATTCCTCATACCCGCCTTTGGCGATCGCTTCGAGGCGATCGTACACTTCCATGGGATCTTTGAGTGCCTTGGTTTTTTCGACTTTGTTTTGTTTGGTGTTGCGGGCTTCGTAGGCTCGGATCAGGGGTGCGGTGCTCATATATATCCTTCTATGTATTGACGGTATTGTACCAGCCATTTTAGAGGAACAGACTAAATAACTGATTAAAAAATAGACAATCAAAGAGTCAAAAAAGCATCATTCCTAAGATATACTTCCGGCATCCATCCGAGGAAACCATGTTTTTTGTCCAATACTCTGGCAGTCGCAAACACCGTTGGTGCCCCTTTGGGGTTGGGTGCTCCTTGGTCGCATTGGACAAAAAACATTCTCAGGATGACTCTTCACATAAGGTATAACACATGGCAAATTTCAAAGCCCTCAAAGGGCAAGGTCACGCTCCGACGCTCTTCATGGCGTTTCTCTATTTTGATATGAGTTTCATGGTCTGGACGATGCTCGGCCCCCTCTCGACAGAGATCAGTGAAGCGCTGGCTGCGCACGGCGAGCTCATCACCGCCGGTCAAAAAGCCACCCTCCTCTCACTCCCTATCCTCTCCGGTGCTCTCCTGCGCATCCTGCTGGGATTTGGGGTGGATAAGCTCGGTGCCAAACTCACGGCACTCATCTCGCAGGCTATCGTCATCGGTGCCCTCCTGCTGGCCTACTTCCAGGGGGAATCGATCACCTACAACCAGCTCCTCATCGTCGCCCTCGGGCTCGGGTTTGCCGGAGCGTCCTTCGCTGTGGCACTCCCGCAGGCGGGTCAATGGTATCCGCCCAAGCTTCAGGGGGTCGTCCTCGGCATCGCCGGAGCCGGGAACATCGGCGTCGTACTCGACTTCCTCTTCGCCCCGAAAATTGCGGAGAAGTGGGGATGGGCTTCGGTCTTCGGTGTCGGTGCTGCGATGGCGGTCGTGGTCTTCATCGCCTACCTCTTCCTCGCCAAAAATGCCCCCGAATCGGTCTACAAAGCCCGCCCCAAAAAGGTGGCGGACTATCTCAAACTCTTACGCGACAAAGACACCTGGTGGTTCAATCTCTTCTATGCTATTTCGTTCGGTGGTTTTGTCGGATTTGCCGGCTACATGAAGGTTTACCTCATGAACACCTACCAGGCCGACATGAGCGCCTTCGGACTCAACGTCCTCGATGAGCCCAATGTCAAGGTGATCGCCGGTTATTTCGGAGCGCTGACCATCTTTGCCGGGGCGGTTCTCCGTCCGGTCGGAGGCACCATCGCAGACAAGATCGGCGGGGTCAAATCCCTCTATTTCTTTTACGGAGCCGTCGCCGTCCTCTCGACACTGCTCGCACTGGGTCATCTGCCCTTTTTCGCGGCGATCGTCGTTCTGTTTCTGATCATGGCCAACCTCGGGATGGCCAACGGAGCGGTCTTTCAGCTCGTCCCTCAGCGCTTCGGCAAGGACATCGGGATCATGACCGGGATCGTCGGAGCTTCGGGCGGTCTGGGCGGTACGGCGCTCATCAAGACACTCGGGTGGTCGAAGGGAGCTTTTGACGGCTACACCGCCGGTTTCCTGATCTTCGCAACCGTCGTCCTCATCGCCATCATTGGCCTCGGACTGGTAAAGACCCGCTGGCGCACCACCTGGGGCGTGAGTGCGGGAGGGATGATCTAACCCCCTACTTCGTATCGCACGCTCCATAGTTGTCGGTGTAGTCCGGCTCTGGAGGTTGCACATCGTTCAGAGAAGCTGGATCGATCTCCTTGGCTTTGAGATCGTATTCGTCAGGGCCATAGAATTTTTGTTCTTTGGCGTACGTCTCTTCCGCACGGATTTCAGCATCGATTGCTTTTTGGAGACGTGCTTCCCGGGTGATATTGGTATCATTGGTATCCCGAACACCCCCCGCATAGAGAAGCATACCGGACAGACCCAAACTAAAAAGTGTTAATCGCATACGCTTCTCCTGTTTGGGTATTATACCAAGTGCGGGTAAAATATACTCCGAAAGGATCCCCATGCCACACCTACCCATCGAAACATCGACCTTCACCCTTGCCAAAGGCACCCAGTTGCGTGGGGATGATTATGCTCACGTCAAGAGGATGGAGGGGATCACCGTCGCCGTGTTATGCGATGGGGTGGGATCGGCCGGTCACGGTGGAGAAGCCGCGCAACGAACCGTACAGTATCTGATCGAAGCGCTCAAAAGCCGCCCACGAAGTTGGAATCTCGAAAAAACAATCCGCCACTTTACCGAGACGATCAACCACCTTCTGTACCGTGAGTCCATGGAGCAGTACGGGCAGCAGGAGCTGGTCACCACGCTGGCGATGGTGGTCATCGAAGGGAACCGTCTCCACGGGATCAACCTCGGGGACAGTCGGATCTATCTCCTGCGTGAAGAGACATTGACGCAACTCTCACTCGATCACAATCTCCGGGACGAGGGGATGGAGCATGTGTTGGGTGCTGCCATCGGGCTGGAGGAGGACGTATCGCCCTACTATTTCGAAAACAATCTCCAGGCTGGGGATCGGATTCTTTTGTGCAGCGATGGGCTCTATCCCGAGCTGAGTGAGACGGAACTTATCGAAGGGATCGGGCTCGGCGCCTCCCACCTGGTCAAGCGGGTCAGCCGCAAGCATCAGGACAACCTCCCCGATGACACCACCGTCATCGTCCTCGATATCCGAGAACTCGATCCACGTCGCGCCCTCAAACAGGCGGATCTGATCATCCAGGATACCTACAGCAAAGGGGACACAATCGACGGCTACCGCCTCATCCGCCCCCTGATCCAGAACCACCGTACCTGGCTGGCCGAGAAGCGTGGTGTCCACTATGTGATGAAATTCGCCCCCCTCGAAGCTCAAGAGGATGAGGCCATCCTCGATCGCTTTGTCAAAGAGGTCTGGAATGCCCGCCGCCTCAAAGCCGGTTTCTTCCCCAAGGCCGCCGTTCCTCCCCGGCGTACCCACCGCTACTACATCATGCCTTATCTTGAGGGAGAACCGCTCGATCGGATTTGGAAACGTCCCATGGGGATCGATGAGGGAGTGGCATTGGGGGTCTTTTTGTTGCGGATGGGGCAGTTTTTGATCCGGCGCAACCTGCTGCATGGGGACATCAAGCCCGAAAATATCCTCCGACGTGAACGGAGAGGGAAAACCGTCTTTACGATGCTCGATTTCGGCAGTATCACCGAAGCCTACACCCTCACCGGACGTGCCGGAACCCCCAGCTACCTCTCCCCGGAGCGTTTCCACGGCGCCCCGCTGAGTGAATCGACCGAGTTCTACGCTATCGGTGTCACCCTCTACCGGATGCTCTGCGGGCGGTTCCCCTACGGAGAGATCGAGCCGTTTCAGACCCCCTCCTTCGACAAAACGCCCCCCAAACCCACCAAGCTCAACCCTAACATCCCTCTCTGGCTCGAGAGCATCATCCTGCGTGCCATCGATCCCAAACCGAATCGACGCTACGCTCACTACTCCGAGATGCTCTACGAACTCGAACACCCCACCGAAGTCCAACCCTACTTTGACACCCATCTCTCCCTGATCGAACGCAATCCATTCAAAGTATGCCGGATTGCCCTTTTCTTCTCGTTGCTGGCAAATTTGTGGTGGTGGGTGAGTGGTTAATGGTTGATAGTAGATAGTTGATTGTTGATGGTAGGGGACGCGACTTCAGTCGCGTTTGAGTGATTAATACGCGAATTTATACCCGCGACGGCGTACGGTGTGGATCACTTGAAAGCCGAGGATGCTTTTGAGTCGTTTGCGGATCTGGTTGATCGCTACTTCGACCGTGTTGTCGCTGACGTATTCGGGCTCTTCCCAAAGAGCATTGATGATCTCGTCTTTGGAAAAGACCCGCTGTTTGCGCAGTGCGAGAAATGCGAGGATGTCAAAGGTCTTGCCGTTAAGAGAGACGATTTTGTCGTCGTATTCGATCTTTTTGTTGGCGATATCGATGAGGAGCTTCCCCACATCGATGGTCTCGCCGTGGAGGTTGCGCATGTTGGCAAGCACTCGGGCGGCGATGAGGTCGGGTTCCTTCTGGTGTTTGATGATCACATCATCCACGCCGAGAGAGAAATAGGCGACCTGATTGTTGAGAAATTCCGTGAGGATAAGAATCTTGGTCTCGATCTTTTTGCGTTTGACTTCATTGATGTAGCGCTCGAGGGAAAATTTGATCCCCTCATCAACGATAATGACAAGCTCATAATGGCGAAAATCGGTAAAGTTCGTCGCATCGTACAGGTTGCGTGCATTGTCCACAATGCAAATAAAATAGCGGCCGATCTCCCGCTCAAAATCTTCGGACATTTTGTCGTCAAAACCTACTGTGAGTATTCTCATATCGTAATAGCCTGCTTTCTGGAGTTTAATAGGGTAAAATGTCTTTTTTCTCTTTTTTTATACGCTAATAATGACAGAAACCCTCATTTCATAGCGAATTTATATCTAAAATAAGCTTATTTTAAAATAAAAGTAACAAGTGCGTAGCAAGAACAGAGGGGGGTAACCTACGCTGAGACTGTCGCTTTGATGTAGACACGTTTGGGTGCAGGATAGCCCTCAACCGTCTTGCTCGGATCATCCGGATCAAGAAAATGTTCGAGACTCTGGGAGGCGATCCACTCCGTCTTACGCTGCTCTTCCAGATTCGTCTTGCGAATCTCGAGTACCTCAACGCTCTCAAATCCGGCTCGCAGGCACCAATTGGTGAGTGCGGCAACAGTGGGGATGAAATAAATATTGCCGATCTTGGAGTAGCGCTCTCGCGGGGTAAGGCACACCTCTTCCTCCCCGTCGATCATAAACGTATCGAGGATCAACTCCCCGCCGGGGTTGAGCCCCCGATAGAGCGATTTGAGGGTGCCCACTGGATCGGGGCGGTGGTACAGCACCCCGAGACAAAACAGCGTGTCAAACTTCTCTTCGTAATGTTCCACATGCTCGACTCCAAGCATCTCGTAAGTGATGTTTGTCCGGAGAAAGTGGTTGAGGAATTGAAACTGTGAATAATACTGCGCCGAAGGGTCAAACCCAATCAGCTTGGCCGGAGCGTGCGCCTGCATCCGAAACAAGTAGTAGCCATTGTTGCAGCCGATATCACCGACCACTTTGTCCCGGAGGTCAAAATGGGGTTCGAGGAGATTGTACTTGATCTGACTCTGCCACTCACTGTCGATGAAGAGCTTACCGATCCGAAACGGCCCCTTGCGCCACGGCATCAGCAGGCGTGCCGTCTGTTCGATCTGCGTCTCATGCTCCGCTTCAAACGCCGGATCGAGCTCCACGCCCACCACATCCCCAAGATGCACCTGCGTCACGACTGGATCAGGAAGAGCGGCAATCGCTTCTTGGAGCGGAGCAATGTTTTTCCAGGTGAGCCACTTGCGACGTTCTGCACGGAGAGATTGGAGGTTCATGAGAAGAAATATACCTTTTGGAAATTACATACCACCGCGTAGGGTGCGCAATTGCGCACCTTTCAACGGTCATATTTCATGGATATTCTGATATGGAGGCAAGACTTCAGCCCTGCATAACGGGACTGAAGTCCCTGCTCCTGATTGAAATAATGCCCACCTGACTTAATAAATCGTGTAACGATTTTGGTGTGCAGTTGCACACCCTACAAAACATTGCAATTTCTACTTTCTAACTTCTAACTTCTAATTTTTAACCACTGCCTTGAGAATTTTCTGCTCCTGAACCGGCCGATCTGCACGCCCGGTTTTTGTATTTTCAATCTTGCGAACAACATCCTGCCCCTTAATCACCTCTCCAAAAATTGTGTACCCCCCGTTGAGCCACGGAGTGGGAGCGACGGTGATAAAAAACTGGCTGCCATTGGTGTTGGGGCCGTGGTTGGCCATCGCCAGCAGGTAAGGACGATCAAAGACAAGGTTGGGGGTGTTTTCGTTTTTGAACTCTTTGTGCCAGATCGATTCACCACCGCGTCCGGTACCGGTGGGATCACCCCCCTGGATCATGAAGCCTTTGATCACCCGGTGGAAAATCACACCGTTGTAATACCCTTTTTTTGCCAATGTGACGAAGTTTTCAACCGCCAATGGAGAGGCTTTGGGGAACATTTTGAGGACGATCGTCCCTTGGTTGGTCTGGAGCTCCACGACAGGCGCTTTGCCTCCAGCCATTAATACCGTTACTCCCGCCATCAGAGCAAGCAACATACGTATCATATCGTATCCTCCTCACACTTGATCCCCAGCTCATGGAGTACATGCTCGAAAAAATCCCCAGCATCGGCATGGAAACCGTCGTGAAATTCGATGTAAATGCTCTGGATATCGGGACGATCATTCGAAATCTTCTCGAAGATAAACGGTTTTTTGTCCGTCACCCCTTTGGCATGATCGATCGCATCAATGATCTTTTGTTTTAACACATCATTGTCTCCGAAGATCAGGCTGAGACCCTCGTACTCCTCTTCCATGCGCATGTGCGCTTTGATCGTTTTGGTCATGGTTTTACCTTGCGTAGTCGATGGCCCGCGTTTCACGGATCACGTTGACTTTGATTTCACCTGGATATTGTACCTTATCTTCGATTTGCTTTGCAATGGTGTGGCTCAGGTAAGCGGCTTGATCGTCATCGACCTTGCCTGCATCGACAAAGACACGGATCTCCCGCCCGGCATTGATAGCATACGCCTGCTCGACCCCTTCCTCTCCGGTGGCGATTGCCTCGATGTCCCGTACGCGCTTAGTAAAGCTCTCGAGCACTTCACGCCGGGCTCCGGGACGGGCGGCACTCAGGGCATCGGCCGCGCACACCGCCGCACTCTCTACCCCGTCAGGATCGACATGGCCATGGTGGGCGAGGATGGCATTGATGACGGTGGGGTGTTCGTTGTAGCGGCGGCATACTTCGACACCCAGATCGACGTGCGAACCGCCAAAATCCTGCGTGAGCGCTTTGCCGATGTCGTGCAGCAAGCCTGCTCGAAGCGCCAGTTTCTCGTCCCCATCCATCTCGGCGGCCATCACCCGTGCCAGACGGGCCACTTCGAGGGTGTGCGCGAGAGCATTCTGGCCGTAGCTGGCGCGGTATTTGAGACGTCCGATAAGTTTGATGAGCTCTTCGTGCATCGGGAAAAGCCCCAGATCGATCACGACATTTTCGCCCTCTTCGTAAATCTTCTGCTCAAACTCCTCCTGCACCCGAGCGTGCACCTCTTCGATGCGCCCCGGATGGATGCGGCCGTCTTCGACGAGGATCTCGATGACGCGGGTGGCAATGGCACGGCGGTAGAGGTTGAAGTTGCTCACCACGATCACGCCGGGGGTTTCATCGATGATGATGTCCACACCAAGCAGTTGTTCGAGGCTCTTGATGTTGCGCCCCTCTTTGCCGATGATCCGCCCTTTGTGGTCATCGCTCGGGAGGTTAACAACGTTGATGAGTCGTTCTCCGGCGAACTCTCCGGCGTACCGGGTCGTCGCCTGTGCGAGGATATAATTGGCGTTGCGTTTGGCTTCGTCCCGGGCGATCTTCTCCTGCTTACGAACGATAGCGGCGATGTCATTCTTGCTCTGCTCTTCGACATGTTTGAGGACAAATGCCTTGGCCTCTTCCGCCGTCATCGATGCGACATGTTCCATTTTGGAGATGGCATCATCGATGGTCACTTTTTTCTGTTGTTCAAGTGCTTCGAGTTGGGCGCGACGCTCTTCGAGCTGATTGCGCAGTTGCTGAGCTTTCTCTCGCTCCGCGTCACTCTCGCGCCCTTTCAGAATCGCTTCCCGTTTGCGTTTTTCGAGCTCTTCGTAGCGTCGGGCATACTCTTTCTCGAGTTCGATCTCCTGGCTTTTGATTTCGACTTTCGCATCCTGCAGGAGCCGATCTGCTTCGTTCTCAATCGCTTTGGCTTTGGCTTTGGCCTCAAGCTCCAGGTATTCAAATTTTTTCTTTGCGCCGATCCGGGCAACGGTAAACCCGAGCCCCAGCCCGAGCAGCAGTGCCATCAACGCCATCAGTGTCATAAACATCGTATTGTCCTCGTTTTAAAATCAACGAGAATCGTCTTTTTCGATCCCAGCGTCAGCTGAGACGGCCGACGATGATAGCATCGGCACGCACATCCCATACATCGGTCAGCGGAACAGGGCTGTATTGCCACGCCCGCTGTACAAAAATTGTCTCGGAGATGTACGCTCCCTCTCGGGCAAAAAATCGATCGTACATCCCTTTGCCAAACCCAATACGTCGCAACGTCTTATCGGTGCCTACGATCGGGATAATGGCCATATCTATTTGTTTTTTTCGGTATTTTCGTGAAAAATTCGGTTCTCGTACGCCATACTGTTTTCTACGCAGCGGCAGTCTGTATTGTACCAAGCGGAAACTTTCACCCTCCATAAACGGCACCAGTACCGTGACCCCACGCCGCCGCAGTGTCCGGATAAGTGGCAGCGTATCCACTTCGCCCGGCAGGGGGATATAGAGCAGCACAGACTGTGCTCTGGCGTCCCGTATCCGACGAAGAAGCTGACGCCGTACCCGTCGATCGGCATGGCGTGCCTGTGCCGGGGAGAGGCTGCGGAGATTGCGGAGAGCCTGGGTGCGAAAGGTTTTTTTGTCCATCAAGTCAACTTCAGGTATAATCGCGCCAAATATTATCCCGACATTGGGGCTGGGAAGGTGCAGGTGCGATCGTTTTTTTTCTGGAGTATTGTACCATCACTTTTGTTGATTGTCGGATGCAGCCGACACGATACCCCCTCTTCATCCTCGGACAAGCGCCTGGTACTGACTGATTCACCCGCGCAGACTTCCTTTGTCCTGACCGACATCGACGGGCGAACTACGACGCTGAGCCTGCATGAGGGACAGCTCCGCCTCAGCCGGGTCGTCCAGCCCCAGGTATTGCTGCACTTTTTTTCCACCCGTGCCGATCTGTGCCGCGCCATGCTCCCCTACCTCAGCGACTTGCAACGCAAGGAGTCGAAGCACCTGTTCGTCCTCGGTATCGTCGTCCCTGAGACGATCAACACCCCGACTCTGCGCACCTATATGCATCGGCACGATGCGACATTTTTCATCTCGCACACACCGGACAACCGCCCGCTGGCCGCCACCATCGCCACGCAGTTGCACATCGGTGCCAACTACCCGCTGCCCCTGACCGTGCTGTTCGATCACGGGCGCTACATCACCCACTACGAAGGGATCACCCCCACCGAGATGATCCGAAACGATCTCCACGATCTCGATCCCCTCACCCCAAAGGAGTAGAACCATGCTGAAGTTTCTCAAAAAAGCCCTCGGTAAGACCGGCGAAGCGATCCACGAAGTCGCCCCCACCAAACGCCATAAAATCCCCAAAGAGGATTTCGAAGAGATCCTCCTCGAAGCCGATGTCAATTACGCCCTGATCGAGCGCCTCCTCGAGGGACTCCCCGAGACGATCACCCGCACCCAGGCGTTCAACTCCCTCGTCAGCGTCTTCCAGTACCGCGCCGAGTGGATCGAACCGGGCAGTGCCAAGCCCTTCACCGAAATGATCGTCGGGGTCAACGGTGCAGGCAAGACCACCACCATCGCCAAACTCGCCCGCCTCTACCAGCGTGAGGGACGCAAGGTACTCCTCGGTGCAGGCGATACCTTCCGCGCCGCCGCAATCGAGCAGCTGAGTCGCTGGGCGGACAAACTCCAGATCCCCATCGTCGCCACCCGCCAGGGGCACGACCCCTCCGCCGTGGTGTACGATGCGATCGAATCCGCCGTCGCCAGGGGGGTCGACAATGTCATCATCGACACCGCCGGCCGTCTGCACACCGAGAAAAACCTCTCCGAAGAACTCAAAAAGATGATCCGCATCGCCGACAAAGCGCTTCCGGGCTCCCCCGACCGCAAACTCCTCATTCTTGATGGCACCCAGGGAAGCAGCGCGATCAACCAGGCCAGAGCCTTCGACGAAATCATCGGCGTAGACGGCATCATCATCACCAAGCTCGACGGCACCGCCAAAGGGGGTGCGGTGCTCACCATCGCCGATGAACTGAAAATGCCCATCTACTACATCGGCACCGGCGAAACCCCGGACGACTTGATCCGGTTCAAAGCGAATGAATATATCAATACGATTTTGGATGAGGTGTTTGTGTAGCTGTGTCGGTTATGTTATAATAGCAACAAACAAAAGGAGTCCTTATGTCCCTGATCCTAAAAATTGACAACCCTGAGATCGAGAAGCGTTTAGAGCATTTTGTCCGCCAGCAGAAACAGGATCTTGAGGCCGTGACCCTCGAAGCTCTTAAAAAATTTCTCAATGCATTTCAGAGCACACAGACATTGCACTACGAAAAAAAAGATCCCGCGAAGCATTCCCACGCTTATATCCCGATCGATGTCGATGATGCCAGTGAAAGTCTCACCGATGTTCATCCCTACAGCCACATACAAGACAGTGCCAAATACGTTCACGACCTACGACGACAAACACGCGGATGATTTTTCTCGACACCTGCATTCTCATCGATTATTCACGCGGGACGATCTCCCTCTCTCCTGAGATACTCGATCGCTCTCGGATCAACACGGTCGTCCAATTGGAATTTTTGTCCGGAGCACGCAACAAACGTGAGCTGAAAAAGCTCAACCAAATTCTGAAACGTATTCAGCTCGTTGAACTCGATCAGGGAATTATGGATCTCGCTGTTCAGCTCATGAACCGATACGCTCTTTCGCATGGCATGAGTGTTTACGATGCCATTATCGCCGCTACATGTATGGTCTATGATATTCCGTTATGGACACACAACAAAAAAGATTTCAGGTTTCTGGATATAACCCTGTTTGAGAAACATCCCTGAAACTCCCCCTACAACCCGAACCGCTCCCGATACACTTCCTGCAAATCTTCCCGTCCCTTATACGGGATCACATCGCCGAATTCTACATGGATGGTTCGGGGAGTTTTGTCGTCGCGGATGGCGGCCTGGAGGGTATCGCCTGCGTGAGTTTTGATGTAAACCGGCAGGATGGGGAGGCGGTTTTTCATTGCGATGATCCGAGATCCTCCTTTAAAGTCACCGAGGGGTGCATCGCTTTTGTTGCGCGTCCCTTCGGGGAAGATGAAGATCGAGCTGCCGGCCTGAACCCCCGCTTTGACATCGGCAAAAAATCCCCCCATCTGATCCTGCTCCCGGTCGAGAAGCACGCTCCCACCGTGCCGGACAAACATCCCGAAAAACGGTGAGTTGTAGAGCTCTTTTTTGGAGACCCAGAGTCCGTAGATGTCGGTATGCTCGAGTGCTATTTCGATGATAGGCGGGTCGATGATACTGCGATGGTTGCTCATGAGAAGGTACTGTCCATTCTCAGGGATCTTCTCAGGATTATCCACCACCACCGAAATCCCCAATCCCCCAAGCTGCCGCTTCGCATACGCGAGCCGCTCCCGTTTCTTCTCCATCGGATCACGCATCCGACGCAGCCGCAGTGCATGGGTGTTGGTCAGATAAAGCCCATAAAATAGGTGCTTCACAAATCCAAAATTCATCGATATCCTCCTGTGCT
This sequence comes from Nitratifractor sp., assembly GCA_015485845.1. Lineage (GTDB taxonomy): Bacteria > Campylobacterota > Campylobacteria > Campylobacterales > Sulfurovaceae > S017-3. The sequence goes on from WFSU01000185.1 coordinate 17,782, forward strand.
GGGCGGTATTATAGCGAAATATCATACGAAGGATGAATATTTCCACGCCTCTGCGTCCTCGACCCACTGGTGCTTGACCGGGTTGTTTCGCATATATTCTACCTTTTCCAGCCAATCTTTTTCATCCCGGATGGTATGTTCATAGAAACGCTCCTGCCAGATGCCTGAATGTTGGCGTTTGTATTTGGCAGGGGAGAGTGTAGCTTTTCTGTGAGTTTGTGCATGTGTCGGGGTAAGGGTACCCCGACCTACGAGGCCATACACGAAGATTCTTTTGATATGAGTGACGATTTTGGAGTAGTCGGTTGCTGCTTTGGGAGTGATGATCATATGCAAATGATCGGGCAGGATGACGATGGCATCTATGCGATAATCATACCGGGCTTTACTTCGTCGAAAGGCATCTCGGAGTATTTCAATATTGTCAATGAGTATGGGTTGCCGACGGTACGTGACCAGAGTCAAATAATAACTGTATCCATCGAGATAAATGCGTCTGTAATTCATACGGCAATCATACCTCAAATTGAACCGCACCAATAAATATCTGTCATATTGTCATATTTTTCACAAGACACATACTGCAAACTCGTAGGTCGGGGTGCCCCACCCCGACAATCAACGGTCAAATCAAAGTAAATTGCAAAACAGCTTATAGCGGGATCTTTCCCTCATCACAAAGCTCAAGCTTTGTTGATGAAACATTTATCAAAGAATCAGGGATCAGAGAAAACTCAACCACTATGGACTGAAAGTCCATAGGTTCTTTCGTGGACTGAAAGTCCACTCTCTACTCTAAAATCATTGTCCCCGTATCCCGATTGGAGGGGGTTCGGTGGTGCTCGAGGTATTCATCCACCATCTCCTGGGTCACATTCCC
>WFSU01000186.1 GCA_015485845.1 Nitratifractor sp.
CAATGTCGCTGTGGTAGTGGCGGCCACACCCTTTGAGGCAGCCGCTGAAGCCAATAGTGATACCGTACTCTGTTAATGTTTGAACGGGGAGGGTTTCCATGTCGCTTTTGATGTCCCAGAGGGAGAGGCCACAGTAGCGGGAGCCGGCGCAGGTGGTCGCCCGGGGGGCGAGAGGGTAGTGAGTAGAGGGTAGCGGGTAGAGAGGGAGGTTGGTTGATGGTTGATGGTCGATGGTTGATGGAGATTTGGTAATGAGTGATTGGTGATTCGTGATTGGGGACGCGACTTCAGTCGCGTGTTGGGCAATGGGCAGTGGTTGATGGGTGTGTGGTGATTGTTGGACAGCTTTTGGGTCAAAGAGCCAGAGCTCCTGATGGGGGGTCAATCGGAGGGTAAGGTTGTCTTGCTCGGCTTTTCGGGCGATATGCCGCAGGGTCTCCGGGGTGATTTCTCCGTAGGTACCGTGGCGTTCAATGGGGAGAAAGTGGTCAGTATTTTCGATGCTGCTCTGCATCCGGAGTGTTCCGGCAGGCTGGAGAGGGTAGGGGTGGGTCTCTTCAAGCCACAGCCGTATTTGCTCCATGCCGACGGTTTCGATGAGGTGGTAGAGGCGGATTTTGGCTCGGCTGCCGCGCAGGCCGTGCTGCCGGTAGAGGCGGGCGATGGCCATGAAGCAGTCAGAGACGTGTACCGTGGGGCAGAAGACGTCGGCATTTTGGGCTGTCTCGCTGTTTTTGCCGCCAAGATAGAGATTGAAACCCCACGCTCCCTCTTTTTCGGCCAATGCAAACAGGACGTCGTTGCCCCAGGGATTGAACGAGGGGCTTTCCCGGCCGATGAGGGCGGTGTTGAATTTGCGGGGGATGGTTCCCATCCACTCAGCATCACCGAGGATATTTTTTCGAATCGAATTGATGATCGGGTGGCAGGCGATGCGGCTGTCGGGGGTGAGACCATCGAGCGGATCGGTGACGATGGCGCGAAAGTTGTCCGTGAGGGTCTGCCGAGTTTCGATCCCCTCAGTATGGAGTGCCTGATAGACCGGATAGATGGTCTCGGCACTCAGGCCGTGGAGTTCGAGTTGACTGCGGGCGGTGAGAAGCAGGGAGAGGTTGTGACGTTTGGCAAGGTCGGCAAGGGTCTTGGCGTGCACCGTCGGAAGATATCCTCCGTCGATGCGCAGGCGGATCATCCACGCTTCGGGGCGGATTTTGATGTTGTAGATGCCGAAGCTTTTGAGAAAGAAGCGGTCGGCTTCACTAGGATGGTGCCAGTCGAAGGTCTCGATGTGCTCCCAAAATTCGGATGCAGATTGCTGCGTTTTGATTCGCTCGATTTTATTGGGGTTTTCCATGGATGAGATTATACACCTTTGTTAGTCATTTTTGAGTACAATAGCGCAGAAATTTATTAAGGGTACCTCGGTGCCCTAACGCAAGGAGCGTCCATGAGAGTACTGGTATTGGCAGCGGTGTTGGGAAGTGTGATGTTTGCTGGGACGGTTGCCCCCAAAGAGAAATATTTTGTGGTCGAGCGGGAGAGCGAGTCGGTCGCGGTGATCGAGGATGGTTTGGTGCGCAAGCACATGGAGCACATGCACAACATGAATCACGGTGTGATGAAGTTTGACGGCAAGGACGGCTACCTCATCAGTCGGGACGGGTATGTGGTCAAATTTGACCCCCTGACGACAAAAAAGGAAGCCGAATACAAGACCAGTAAATCGGCCATCGGGTTCGTCATCGGCAAAAACTACCTCGCAGTCGCCAACTACGATGACAAATCGGTCGACATCCTCACCCGCGATCTCAAGCCGATCGAAAAGATCAAAACCGGCTCCAAAAACGTCGGAATCAAGATCGACAAAAACAAGCTCATTTTTGCCGAGATGGACAAGGATAAAGTCGCGGTGTATGAGGACAAAAACGCCGGAAAAGGTTTGCCGAAGTTTGAAAAGCTCAAAGAGTTTGATGTGGGGAAAATGCCCTTCGATGCGATGATTCAGGGTAATACGTATATCGTTGGCTTCTTCCTGACTAAGGGCTTCGGGGTGATTGACCTTGACAAAATGACCTACAAACTCATCCCCATTACTGCCAAAGGGGACAAACCGGTGCTCAAGGTTCCCCATTTCGGTTTTTGGTCACTTAGTCGGGACAAAACGTTCGTTCCTGCCGTGGGGGATAACAAAGTGATGGTGTACGACAAACAGTTCCACTTCATCAAAAACATCGAGGTGCAGGGACTTCCGGTCTTTACCTCCCTCAGCCCTGATCAGAAATACATCGCCGTGACCTTCTCGGGCAAGGATTTCCCCACCATTCAGATCGTGGATACTCAGAGCCTCAAAGTGATCAAAACCTTCCACTTCCCCGGCAAAGTTCTCCACATACGCTGGTCAAAACTCGATCCTCAACTCTACGTCTCGGTCAACGGTGCCAACCAGGTGAGCGTGATCGACACCAAAGGGTGGTTTGTTGAGCGGGATATTTATCAGGTGGCGCGTCCTTCTGGGATCTTTATCTATCAGCACTGATTGATGCAAAAAACCCGTATTTTCATCAACGGCTTCGGCCGGATCGGGCGGAGTGCCGCCCGGATTATCCTTGAGGATCCTTTATTGGAGCTGGTGGGGATTAATGATCTTTACGATGCGCCACAGATGGCCTATCTCCTGAAATACGATTCGGTCTATGCGACGTTGACCCATACGGTACGTGCCGAGGGGAGTTCTCTCATGATTGATGACCATGCTGTCCGTGTTTTTACCGAAAAAGATCCCGCCAAACTCGACGTGCACGACCTCGATGTCGATGTGATGATCCAAGCCAGTGGGATGTTTCTCACGGTCGAATCCAACACCCCTTATCTTGCCGGGGGTATCCCCCGGATCGTCGTCTCGACCCCTCCGGGTGACACGATGCCCACGTTTATCCGGGGGGTTAATGCCGCTCACTATCAGGGAGAGACCATCATCTCCAACTCCAGCTGTTCCGCCAACGCCATCGTGCCGATCCTCTCGGTGGTCGATCGGCTCTTCGGGGTGCGGGGGGCGCAGATGCATATGTTTCACAGCTACACGGCGTATCAGAATCTCCTCGACTCCAAGCACTACTCCCATGACCTTCGCCGTACCCGTGCCGCTGCCGTCAATATCATCCCCATCGAGAGCAGCGCTGCCCGGGCAACGGCGACCTTCTTTCCGCACCTTCACGATCAACTCCACGCCAAGAGCATTCGTATTCCCGTGGCCGCTACGACCATGTATGATCTGCTGATCAAGCTCGACGGTCACCATGCTCTCGATGAGGTGCGTGGGCGTGTCATCGAAACAATCGATACCCACTGGCAGGGGATCCTCACCCATACCACTGAGCCCAAAGTCTCCTCCGACTACATTGCCGACCCCCACAGTGCCACCCTCGATGTGCCGTTGATGGATCTGAGCGGCGGGAATCTCCTGCGGGTTTCGGCGTGGCAGGACAATGAGTATGGGTACGCCAGAAGACTGGTTGAAATGGCAGCGGAAGTCGTCTTATCCCCCCTCAAGAATGCCTAATCCCAAACGTGGTATCATCTTCGCATGAATATCATAATTGCCGGGGCCGGGAAGGTCGGATTTGAATTGGCGCGGTCATTGTCGTATCACCATGAAGTGACGGTGATCGACCGCAATGCTGAAGCGCTGGAGCGTCTCGGAGAGTTGATCGACATTTATCCGCTGACCGGAGACATCGAAAACCCCCAGACGTATCGTTCATTGCTCGACAGCCACGTCGATCTCTTCATCGCCGTGACCGACAGCGACGAAGCCAACATCCTCTCGACGTTGCTCGCCACCGATACGACCCGCATCGACCGTCGCATCATCCGCCTGCGCAACAGTTACTTCGAGCAGAGTGCGTTTCTGGCCAACCTCGGGGCGCTGGAGCGGATCTTCCCGTTCCGCCTTGCGGCTGAGACGGTGCGCCTGCTGCTGACGTATCCCGGAGCCAACAATGTCAAGCAGTTTGCCGGTACCGATACCAAACTCATCTCCATCCAGGTCGACAACCCCCTCCACGAAGCCAAATCCGTTCAGGCGTTTGAGAACGAGCACCTTAAAATCGTGGGGATTGAGCGGGAGAAGCGTTTTTATCTCCCGACACCGGAACGGGTGATTGAGCATGGGGATCGGGTCTATTTCCTCGGAGATGGAGCCGTGCTGGAGTCGCTGTACGGGCAACTTGACCTGCACATGCCGCCCCGGATCGAGACGGCGGTGGTTTTCGGTGCCGATACGCTCGGGGTTGAGGTGGCCAAGGTGCTGGTCGAAGAGGGGGTCGAAGTCAAAATTGTCGAGAAAGATATCCGTTTGTGCCACCTGGCATCGGATATTTTTCAAGACCGTGTACTGGTGATCAACAGTCGGTACGATGAAGCGATCCTCTACCCCGAAGAGCGGCTCGATCAAGCCGACATGGTCATCACCACCGATCGCAAGGATGAGACCAACATCATCCGGGCACTCCAGGCGCAGGAGTACAACATCCCCAAGATCGTCGCCGTCAATAACGATCGCAAATACTACCCCCTGATGCACCAGCTCGGGATGGTGGTCGCCCGGGGCCCTCAGATGAGTGCCTATTATGCGATTCTTGAGAGTGTGGCGCGTCAGGATGCCGTCGAGAGTCGCCATTTCTGTGGGGGGGCGGCTGTCGTCCTGGCTCGGAAAGTGGATCCGACATCCCCGTTGATCGGTCGAAACCTCCCCGTATGGAAGCGGGAGGGACTGATGCTGGTTGCCCGCCGGGAAGCGGTGTTCCATTCCGAGACACCTGTGGAACTCGAAGAGGGGGATATGCTCTTTCTGGTGATCGAGGCGGATGAAGAGAAACGGGGGCTCGAGTGGATACGCTCGCTCTGAAAAACACCACCAAGATCCTCGCACTCGTCGGGATGTTTATCGCCGTTTTTTTCGCTTTGCCGATCACCGTAGGGCTCTTCGAACACGAAAAAGTTCTCCCGTTTATGCTGTTTGATCTGGGACTGTTTGTGGTGAGTCTGGCAGGATTCCTCTCTGTCCTGCGCCATGCTGTGGAGATGCGGGTGCGGGATGCCGTCCTCGCGGTCAATCTCATCTGGCTGCTGCTGGGGCTCACCGGGGCGATCCCCTATCTCCTCTCGACCCACGTGACATTTGTGGACGGTTTTTTCGAAGCGGTCAGCGGCTACACGACCAC